>JAAYNF010000070.1 GCA_012520975.1 Clostridiaceae bacterium
CGGCAGCAATGGCGCCCAGATCAACAGCACCAAACGGTGTTAAAGACCCGCCAAAGTTGCCGATCGGCGTACGAGCCGCTGATGCGATAACAACTTCTCTCATTTTGTGCTCTCCTTGTGCCTGTCAGGGTTGGTCTTCTTAAAGGGGAATCGAACCGCCGTAGCCATATTCGACATCCGGCACGTCATTCAAATCATCTTCGTCGATTTCGGCAACACAGCGAACCATGCAGCCGTCACCCAAATACCAACGGAGCGGGAAGCAGTAGAAACGGAAACGTTTGCCCGAAACTTTGCCCAGATCGCCGCCGAGATTTTCGACACCGACGATGCCGTTACCGAGCATCAGTTTGTGACAAGGTTCCCAGGTTCCCCAGTTGCCGATGGCCTCCAGGTCGCCGAATTTTTTGTCATAGGCTTCCTGTCCATGAACTTTAATGTAAACTTCTTTGTCAAACTCAGCGTAGGCTTCTTCGCCGAATTTTTCAATGTACTCCTCGGTGATGGGCTTGCCGGACGCGCCCAGCAGGTTCATGCGGGTCATGCCGTTGTTGCCCATCGCGGTATGCAGCGGATGGTCGAGTGCCTGCATATCCATTGCAACACACTTGACCTTGTGCTTGACAAACCAGCGGCCGGCTTCAACACCCGTGCCACAGGAATAGTGGTAGTATTCTTTGGAATCGTCAAATTTGCGGTGCATGCCGGTGTCCAGACAGACAACCATGCCTTCCAGTTCACTCGGATCGATACCGACTTTTTTGCAGGCGGCATCCAGATGCTCCGGACCGATCAGGCCCCAGGGCTCGATTTCGATCGGCAGGCAGACCGCGTCACCGGTATATGCGTCAACCGGCATTTCATGGGTGTAGCGGGCGCGACGGCCGTCAAATTCGATTTCCATAACGTGGCGCGGTGCATCGGCGTGGGTTCCGGTGTGCATCGTGCAGGTGATTTTCTGGGTCAGAACACCGCCCTTTGCCATGGTATGTGCGTTGGTGATCTCCGGCTTGTCGAAGTACGGCCAGCGGGGGATCTCCGCACTGAACGGATGTGTCAGGTCAACAAAAACTTTTTTGCCCATAATTGATGGTCCTCCTTAAATTGTATTGACTTACTTGTCGTAGAGCATCTTGATCAGGTGCTCGCTCAGCTTGCGGCGGGATTCCGCAATTTTTTCCTCGTCCCATTCCTGGAATCCTTTTTGTGTTTTGAAACCCAGTTCGCCGGCCGCGACCTTCTCATGCAGGAGCGGCGAGGGAGTCGGATCGTTTTCCAGATGCTGCAGCATATACTCGTGGATGGAAAGGGTCAGATCCGTACCGACCATATCGGCGTTTTCCATCGGCCCGAGCGCCGGCAAACGAAGTCCAAAACTACTGCGAACGGCTTCATCAACGGTGGCTGCATCGGCAATGCCATGCGCGACGATCGAGATGGCTTCACGCCACAAGGCGTGCTGCATACGGTTGGCGACAAATCCGGGAACGTCCTTGTTGCAGCGAATGGCTTTTTTGCCGGCGCGAATCAAACAGTCCAAGGTGCGCTCCATGGTGTCCTCGGAGGTTTCATAAGCCTTGACCACCTCCACCAGCGGAATCAGATACGGGGGATTCCAAAAGTGGGTGCCGACCACCCGATCCTTTTTGATGGTCTTGGAGGCGATGGCCGTGATGCTCATGACCGAGGTGTTGGTTGCGTAGATTGTATCCGGGCGCGTCAATGGCTCAAGAGCGGCAAACTGATCCTGCTTCAGCTGCATGTTTTCGGCGATGCATTCCATAACTAAGTCAGCATCCTTGACCGATTCGGCAAGGTCCATTTCGGTGTGGACGCGCTGGATAATGGCCTCCGACTCTGTCCGGCTGTAAATTCCTTTATCGATCAACGGCACCATAAAGCCCCTGATCCGTTCATGAATGGTCTCCCGTGTGCCGGAACGATGCTTAACCGTAACATTGAAGTCAGTGTTTTGAGCAAAGACCAGTGCGCATCCGCAGCCCATCAAGCCATTACCGATAATGGTTATATTTTTGATCGGCTTCATACTCAGTTCCCCCAGTATCCACCATCAGCCGCAATGTTGGCTGCGGTAATAAAGTTAGCTGCGTCGGATGCCAAGAATGAGGCAATGCCGACGAAATCCTCCGGCTCTCCCAGACGGCCGATCGGCAGGCGCTTCAGGAAATTCTGATAGACGTTGTCGTCGTGGAACATCCATTCCGTCAAATCCGAGCGGAAGACGGTCGGATTAAACGTGTTGACGGTTATGCCGTACTCGCCGAGGTCGCAGGCCAGAGACTGGGCCAGCAGGTCAACGGCGGCCTTGGACGGGCTGTAGCCGGTATAGCCTTTCATGCCGCGCTTGGAGCGGGCCGACGAGACCAAGACCATTTTGCCTCCTTTGCCTTTTTCCACCATAACCTTGGCAACGTATTTGGCATACAGATAGGTGCCGCGGACATTGGCGTCCATCATGGTTTGCCATTCGGCGGTCTCCTGCTGCAGGATTGATTTGGGAATGCTGACACCGGCTGCGGTAACTAGGATATTGATTTCGCCGAACTTCTCCACGGTGGCGGAAACCACACGCTGCACGTCGGCCTCGACGGCAGGGTCACCGGCGACATAAGCACATTCGATACCTTCTTGGGCAAAAGCCTCAGCCATTTCTTTCAACTTGGCTTCGTTGCGCGCGGTCATCATGACCTTGACGCCCTGATAGCCGTAGCCTTTGGAAATCGCGCTGCCCAAGGCACCGGTCGCGCCGGTCACGATGGCCACTTTCCCGGCCAGATTGAACATATTTTTTACAAAGTTTTTATCTACTTTAGTCATTTTAAACCTCCTTTTTACGCATTCGGGTAGTTGACAACCACAATGCAGGTTGCCGGTTCGTTGGTCTCATTGATCATCCGACGGCCTTCAAAAGGCGGGATATAGATGGAGTCGTTTTCCCGCAGAACAATTTTTTCCTGATCGTCCTTGGTGTAGATGGTGATCTCACCGGATTTGCAAAAATAGATCTTTTCGGTCGGGCTGTCCTCATAATCATACTCGGCACCGCCGCCGGGCAGAAAATGCGACATCCCCATCCAAAACTTCTGACATCCTGATTCGTCTTTGCCCTGCAAGCGAATGGCGGCCATCTTAAAATGTTTAGGCGGATCATACGGTTGGCATTCTTTGAGTTCACGTTTGATCATGGTTATTTCCTCCTTATAAGAAATATATTTGGCCAGGGTTCTATCTTCAACGGGAAGGGCCCATAGTCAACAGGTTTTTCCTGAGTCCGGCAGCACGACTTCTTCTATTATCGTCTTCTCAAACCGCCTAGGCCGCCGGGTCTGCGTTTGAAGGTCCCGACCGGAATCGGTTCGGCCGGTGTCTGCGGCTTAATCAGCCCCGCCCGGACGACGGCCTGAGCATTCGACCGGCAGATGGTTTCACAGATGCCGCAATAATTGCAAACATCCTGATCAATGACATGGATCAGTCCGTCATCGCCGGCAATGGCATGAACCGGACATTGCGGCAGACATTCGCCGCAACCGGTGCACTTTTCCGGTAAAATATGGAAGGTAACATATTTGTTGCAAACCAGCGTCGGACAGCGACGGCGTCTCATGTGCATATCAAATTCAGAAGCAAAGATTTCCAACGCCGACCGCACCGGCGCTCCGGCGCTCCGACAGACCGGACACAGGGCTCCGGTATGAATGCCTTGGCTGATCTCTTCGATCATCGCCAGATCGTCATTTTTGCTTTTTCCGGCTGTCATATCACTGATAAATTCCCGCAGCTGCCATGTGCCTTCGCGCCCCATCACACATTTCCCGCAGGCGGCCTTCTCGGAAAAATCGGCACACTGTTTGACGTAATCCACAACACAGGTGGCCTCGTCGCAGGCAACAATGCTGGGGTTGACCAACCATCGGCCGCCGGCTTCAAAGGCCTCGTCGCTGAGCACGATATCCAATCCGTCTTCCGCGAAGAGGAAGCCGCTGGGGCCACCGACCTGCAAGAATTTGAGTTTTTTGCCCTCAGGCATACCTCCGGCGATCTCGGTGAAGACGGTGCGCAGGGAAAGATCGGTCGTTGCTTCGCAGATTCCCGTCTTTTGCAAATCACCGGCCAACCCGATCAATCGGGTCTGTACCACTTCTTCGCCCCGGGCGGCCTGACGAAAAATCGCAGCCACTTGGGCAAAGGTTTCGGCATGGTGAATCAGGGTCGGGCGTCCTTGAAAGCCTTTTTCCGCCGGCATCGGCGGTGTCAGACCGGACATGATCGGCTTGCCTTCCAAAGCCGCAATCAAAGCGGTGTCCTCCCGGATCACATACTTCGCCGGAACAGCGATTAAGTCAAATTTGCAGCCGTTCAGGCGGTCGTCCGCTTGAAGTTCGCGCAACAGATCGGTCAAGGCCGCGGCGGTTTCTTCCTTGGCTTCATCGATACAAATATAGGCTTCCGCCGCGCCGACAGCACGGGCCGCAATCAGCGCGCCTTCGATGACGCCGGCAGGATTTTTCGCCAACAGCGTTGCTGCGGCCGGCAAGAACGGATCGCCGTCAATGGTGTTGACCACAACCAGTTTGTTGTCCGCCGTCTGGGCCGCGCAAAGCTGCCATTTGTCGCTGACCGGTTGCGCGAGGCCGCTGCGGCCGCGCAGGCGGTTTGCGGCCACGATCTTGATCAGATCGGCGCCGGACAGTTGGTTGGCATATCCCAGTGCGGAAAAGGTCGGGCTGCCATCGACCAGGCCGCCGGACAGCATGTTCTGAGGGTAATTTGTCGGGATGATCTGCATGGTCATCTTTTGCTTCCCTTTCATCGCTTATCGTATTCATTCCAGAATTTTTGTCTGGAAATGTTCAGTCGGACATCACACTGCAGACAACGCCCGGACTCGGTACAGGCCTCTGATTCCGTAAAGCCCAGGCAAACCAGAGATTCCCGATCACGAGCATCCACGGGGATGGTCTCGGCAATCACACGGGGTTGGGCGGCAAATCCTTCTTCGCGGCCGAACCAGTCTTCATAGGTCGTTGGCGGAGCCAACTGCTCATCGATTTGGCCTTGGCCGCCCAGCCACCGGTCAATGTTGCTGGCGGCACGCCGGCCGGACTCGATGGCCTCGATCACCGACAGGGTGCCGTAGACCGCGTCCCCCGCGGCAAAGATGCCGTCGACCGGCGTTTTTGTGGTTTCGCGATCGGCTTCGACGCGATTGCCGCGAACAAGAGGCAGGCCGAAAGCATCGCTCAATTCAGGGCGTTGACCAACGGCAAAAATGATGGTATCTGCCGGAATAACGTGTTCCGATCCAACTTCACAAACAATCTGGGCCCGGCCCTGCTCGTCAAAACTGAAGGTACAGACCTTGCTGCAATTGACGCCGGTTACACGGCCATTCTCGCCGGTAATACCGGTAAAGGAGATCGAGGGATGAATCACGGTTCCTTCTTCAAGGGCCTCTTGCACTTCTTCATCGCTGGCTTTCATTTCTTCCCGGGCTTCCAGGCAAATGACGGTCACGGTTTTGGCTCCCAGTCGGCGGGCGGCGCCGGCACAGTCAAAGGCTACATTGCCGCCACCCAAAACCACGACGTTCTCGCCGATTTCAACCGGCTCGCCAAAGTTAACCTTGCGCAGGAACTCGGTATTGATCAAAATGCCGTCCAGGTCGTTACCCGGAATGGGCAGTTTGATCCCCTGATGAGCGCCGACGGCGACCAACACCGCATCGAACCCTTGTTTCAACAGTTCGGTTGCCGATTGGACACGGCTATTGGTTTTAATTTCCACGCCGACCTCACAAATCTGGTCGATTTCCTTATCGAGCTCCGACCAAGGCAGGCGATATTTGGGGATGCCGACCCGCAGCATACCGCCGGCAAGCGGCAGGGTCTCGAAAACTGTTGCTTTATGTCCCAGCTTGGCCAGATAAAATGCCGCGGTCAGACCGGCGGGGCCGGAACCGATGACGGCAACTTTTTTTCCGGTTTCCGCCAGCTGAAACGCGTGTGCACGCCATTGGCCGTCGTCATTGGCGGCGGCAAACCGCTTGAGTTCTCGGATGGCCATGGCCTCATTAACCGGTCCTCGGCGACAGGCATCTTCGCAGAGATTGTTGCAAATATGGCCGAGAACCGACGGAAACGGCACTTTTTCGCGCACAACCGCGTTGGCCTCCGCCGGCCTGCCCTCTTTAACCAATCGGATGTATCGGGGAATATCGATGCCGGCCGGACAGGTATAACGGCAAGGAACCAAGGCATCGGCTTTTTTCAGATCCGGATCGATCGCCCCGAGCTGATCGATAATCGATCCCGTGGGACAGACCTCAATGCAAGCGCCGCAGAATTTACAGCCGGAATCCGCCAGATTGCCCTTGATCGGCATGACGCGCACGCGACCGTCTTTGTCCTGACCGTAATGGATCGCGCCGATACCCCGCAGGTCATTGCAGGCACGAACACAGCGACCGCACAGGATGCAACGATACATATCGTGGGTAATCAGCGGATTGTCCAGATCGGCCGAGATCAGATTGGGCCGCTTGCGAATCCGCTGGTCCGTAACCTCCAGATATTGAATCAGAGACTGTAGCTCGCATTTCAAATATTTGGGACAGGATGTGCACTCGGACGGATGCGGAGCCAGTAAAAGCTCCGCCGCCAGACGACGCATCTGTCTGAGACGGTCGGTCCGGGTTGTGACAACCATACCCTCTTCTGCCGGTGTGGAGCAGGAGGTAACCGGCTCTTCCCGGCCCTCGATTTCGACGACGCAAAGACGACAGGAACCGGCAGGCACCAAGTCATCATGCGCACAGATGTGAGGAATATAAATGCCGGCGGCCAACGCGGCCTGCATGACCGATTGCCCTGCCTGCGCCGTAATTTTCTCACCGTCGACGATCAGATTTATTTTAGTCATTATTGGTTCTCCCGACTGCTTACGTTTATATTCATGGGTTCCGGCCGGTTTTTAATCGTGTTCTGTTTTTTGCCGGCCAGCGGACGCTCACGGCAATCAGCAACGCAATAACCAACAGGCCGCAACAAACAAAATAGGCCGACCGATATGCACCGGAGGAGTCGCGAATGGCGGCCGCCACCATCGGGCCGATGATGCCGCCGGCACCCCATGCGGTCATGATCAGGCCGTAGTTGGCTCCATAGTTTTTGACACCGTAGCTGCTGACAATAATGGTCGGAAAGACCGCAAAACCGGCACCGTAACACAAGCCGGTTATGGCAAAGCCCAACGAAACCAATATCGGCGTATTATAAACGGTGAACAACAACATATTAATCGCCGCAACCGCAAAAATAATGATCAACATGGTGTAATGGTGAACTTTGTCGGCGATGGCACCGCCCAGCAACCGGCCGATGGCGTTAAAAACAGCCAGCAGAGCGACCAACATAAAGCCGCCGCTCCATCCGGCCTGTTCAAAGGTGATCGTCGTAACATTGCCGATAATCATCAAACCGGCAGCCGACGCAAAGGTAAACATGATCCACAACTTATAAAAATCAACCCGTTTGAGCAACTGTCTCCAGTCTAAATCCACCTCGGCGGGGTCGGTCTTGTCATCGCCGGTTTGGGCGACATCGTTGACCGAGACAGAGGCATTCTCCGGATTGTATCCCTCCGGCGGATTGACCAAAAACTGGGAAAGAACAACCACCAGCACCAAAATGCCGATGCCCATTACCAGCAATGTGGTTGAAATGCCGTAGGCATTGATCAGGGCATTGGTAAAGGGGGAGTAAAAAACAGACGCCAGCGCCACACCGGCGACAACAACGCCGGTGATCATGCCCTTCTTATGTGGCGGGAACCATTTAACAGCCGGCGGAACCGTCGAGACATTGCTGATTCCGCAACCGGCGCCGGTAAGAACGCCAAAGGTAAGGATCATTAACGTTGGATTGGCATGCAGGCTGGACAAAATGAGTCCGGCGCCCATCAGGATACCGGACAAGGTGGCGGTCAGGCGCGGTCCTTTGACGTCCTGCAATTTGCCGATGCCAACCATGGTGATCACAAAAGCGATCAATGAAATGGTGTAGGGCAGGGTGGCTTGAGTATCCGTCCAGTTATATTGTTCCTTCAAACCGGCCTTGATGATGCTCCAGATATAGAGCAGACCGGCCAGAAAATTGATGCCGACAGCCGTAAAAAGAACGACCCGGGCTTGTCTTTTCAGGTTTTTCATGTCTACCTCGTCGTCCACACAGGGGAAGATGAGGCCTGAACCTCACCTGCCCCTGCGGAACATCTTTCTTTTAATGTATTCGCTCGCTGATTACGCCGGTTAACGGTATACGTAGTCTCCGGCAACATAGCGCGGCGGAATAACCGGAATTTGCAGGTAGGACTCATATTGTCCGCCGGTATGGATAACGTGGTTTCCCTTATTGTTGGTATCCCACTCCAAGCGCTCAAACCAGCCTTCGCGAATGTAGTGGCCGGCGATCTGAACCCGCAGCTGCTGACCTTTATGCCAGAGCCGGCTGCTCGGCCAGATCTCAATGTCAACCGGAACGATCTCTCCCGGTTCGAGTTTTTGCTCGTCGCGATGTGCCTGAACCGGGCGATAATCGGTGGACAGTTTCGGATCCAGCGTCCGGGCGGAAGCCCGCATTTTGCCCCAAGAACCCGGGTGCGGTTCGCCAAGGACACTGACCGGCAGCCAGTTGCCCTCTTCATCCAGTTTCTGAATGTTGATGAACAGATCCATGTCATCGTTGCCTTCGGCCTCAACAAACAGGCGCAGCATCATATGGCCCGTGATTTCGGTATCCTCTTCGAATTTCATATCAAAGTTGATAATGCCGGTGGCGCCGTCATAACTGACCTTGGACGGGTTGGCGAAGGTGTTTTCCGACAGGGACATGGTGGCGGCATCCATGTACAGTTTCTTGTACTGGGTTCTGGCCAAGGGCCACTCCCGCTCCGGTCGGTTGATCTGGAAGTCGTAATCGTACGCGTCCATCACTTCGATTCGGATCCTGGGCGTCAGTTCCCAGCCGTTGCGGATATCTTTGAGATAACGATCATAGAAACGTTTGAGGTCTTCCAGGCCTTCGTTGCAGTAGGCATCCGGCCATTCGAACTCGCGATGGGCCCGTATCCATTTTTTAGGGGAACGGATTCTGCGGAATCCTTCAAAAGATCCGCGCAGGTGGAAATGATTCCAGCAGGCGGTTATGTAGGCGGGTATGCGGATTTTTTCGAATTTAGGCAGCTTGTCTTCCCAGTAGCCGTTCCACTTGGGATATTTGGCCGCCATATATACCATGTCGTCAATGTAGTTCTCGCCGGTCACCGAACCCACGATAAATTCCGGGAATCCATAGGCGGGGATGCCGCCCTCGTAGGTGGATTCACGATACATGTCACCGGTGCCTTCCCAAGGCGCGATGCACGCCAGGCTGGGGGGCTGCTCGGCGGCGATCCGCCAGTGCGTCATGGCCACGCCGGAGTTGCCACACATACCGATTTTCCCGCACCAGTGCTGGGTTGCCAGCCATTCAATAAAGTCATAGCCATCCCGGCCGTCCTGGGTTCCGAATATTTCATGATCGCCCTCGGAATGACCGATCCCGCGTGGGTCGACGTTGGCCACCGCGTAGCCGTGACGGCACCAGTAAGCCGGGTCGACCGACTCGAACTTGGCCATGTTGGACACGGTCTGGTTCGGGACGCCCATGATTCTCCACTCATCCATGCCGTCGCCGGGACGCTTACCGAACGGGCTCCAGGATACGATGCAGGGAACCTTGCCGGTCGCGTATTGTGGACGATAGATATCGGTATAAATGATTGTTCCGTCCCGCATCTTGACGGCCACGTCCTGTTCGCAAAGGATGCCCTCTTCGGCGACATAGGTGCGCGGATTAAATTCAGGACAGAAGCCGAACAGGTCGGTAGCCGTACCGCTCATCTGGGACAGTTCTTCCTTGGTCAACGGTTTACGGCATTTGCGATAGTAGCAAACAATCTCTTCATCCCCGAACTTTTTCACCTTGGTGATCCGTTCGACGTTCATGTTCAGGACTTGCTCTCTCGTCAGACTCATTTTTCCCCTCCTATCCCTTAATCCGCCATGCTGGCAACGTAATCGGCGGCTTCGCCGAAGGTCTTTTTGCGACGGAATTCCATGAAGTTGAGATCGAATCCGAATTCATCTTCCAAAACCCCCATGATCTTGACAATGTCCATGGATTTGGCATTGTAGTCTTCGATAAAACGGGTTTCGGCACTGTATTGACTCGGGTCGGTCTTGTAAATGTCTGCGGCCTTCTCGATGATCATAGCCAAAATTTCGTCTCTCATTATTGTTGTACTCCTCTCTTTCATTAACCTTGCGGCAAACACAAGGTTGCTTTATTGATTCTATTGTTTTGATCTTTCTAATTACCGGTCAAATTCACTCCAGACCGGTACCCCGGTGTACTCCTTGGGCGTTTCCTGTCCGCGCAGGACACGCAGGGCGCCGGCGGCCAGCGCTTCCATCTCAAATTCACCGGGCATGGCTTTGACCGGAGCGATAAAGCTGACCATCTCGGTCACGCGGGCCACCAGATTTTCGTCCCGGGCGATGCCGCCTGTCAAAATGATGGCATCGACCTGCCCGTGCAGGGCGGCGGCATAGGCGCCGATAAACTTGCCGATCTGGTAGATCAGGGCGTCGTAAATCAAAGCGGCGTATTGGTCGCCGTTTTTGATCCGCTCAATAACCTCCAGCATATCCGAGGTTCCCAAATGATCCACGATGCCTCCGTTTTTGGTCAGAAAGTCCATCATCTGTTTCTTGGTATACTGTCCGGAAAAGCACATGTTGATAATGTCCTTGCAGGGAATGGATCCTGCTCTGGTCGGAGCCATCGGGCCATCGCCGTTGACGACATCATTGGAGTCGACCATGCGGCCTTTCTTGTGCGCGGTGACGGACACACCGCCGCCGATATGGGAGATCACAAGGTTGAGATCCTCATAGTTTTTGCCGATCGATCGGGCATAGCGATGGCCGATCTCCTTTTGATTCAGCGGATGGCCGCGGCTTTCACGCGCCACACCGGCCAAGCCTGTGACACGGGCCACCAATTCCAGCTCGTCCACATCCGGCGGGTTAACGACATAGGCCTTGCCGCCATAGGTGCCGGCAAAGTCATGGGCCAATTGGCTGCCCAAGGTCGCGGGATGCTTGATCGTAAACCCGATTCTGGCGTGATGCAAAAGAATCTCGTTAACCGGATAGGTTCCGCCCTCCAGCCCGACCAAACCGCCGCCGCGACCGACAAACGCATCGGTTCCCTCCAGGGAGATGTTTTGCTCGGCCAGTGCGTTGAGAATGGTTTCCTTGCGATAATCAAACTGATCGCTGATCTCGGCGAACTCTTTGAGTTTCGCCGCGTCATGCGAGACCGTAGTGGCAAAAACACGCTGGTCATTTTCAAACATGGCGATTTTGGTTGACGTTGACCCGGGGTTGATGGTGAAAAGTTTGTACGTTTTGCTCATCGGCAACAACCTCCACAAAAACTTCCGAGATTCTCAGTCAAGAATCGGCATCGGCTTCAGGTTGGGAGAAATCTCCAACGGCGCACCGGTTTTTTCAATGACTTCCTCGACCGATACTTCGGGTGCCAACTCTTCCAAAACCAAGCCGCCGCCTTTTTTGACACTGATAACCGCCAGATTGGTGACGATCAAACTGACCCGGCCTTTTGCGGTAAGGGGCAGTTTGCAGTCCTGGAGAATTTTGGGCGATCCGTTTCTGTTGACATGTTCCATGGCCACAATGACCCGGCGAGCGCCGGTGACGAGGTCCATGGCGCCACCCATGCCCGGAATCCTTTTCCCGGGAATCATCCAGTTGGCCAGATTGCCGTTGGCATCTACTTCCAAAGCGCCCAGCACGGTTTTGTCCACGTGGCCGCCTCGGATCAGTCCGAAGGAAACCGCACTGTCAAAAAAGCAGCCGCCCGGCAGGATGGTCACCGGATTACCGCCGGCATCGGTTAGGTCATTGGTGGCCTGATCGGGATCCGCCGCAGGTCCCATGCCCAGCATACCGTTTTCCGATTGCAGTGTGATTTGAACGCCTTCCGGCAGGTAATTGGCCGCAAGAGTCGGAATGCCGATGCCCAGATTAACGACATCGCCGTCCTGAAACTCCTGCGCAACCCGTCTGGCGATTATTTCACGGCTATTCATAGCTCTCACCCTCCTTTGACAACAGCATCAATCAATGTGCCGGGAATTGTAACGTGATTCGGATCCAGCTCCCCGATCGGCACAATCTCATCGACTTCGGCAATCACATAGTCGGCGGCAAAAGCCATTACCACATTGAAATTTCGGGCGGTGCCGCGAATGACCAGATTGCCGGCCTCGTCCGCGATATGCGCGCGGATCATGGCCACATCGGCGCGAAGAGCCAGCTCCAGCAGATATTCCTTGTCGTCGATGGTTATTTTTTCCTTACCCTGCTCGACAATCGTGCCCACCCCCGTTGGCGTCAAAATGCCGCCGAGGCCAAAACCGCCGGCGCGGATTTTTTCCGCCAGCGTTCCTTGGGGAAACAGTTGAACCGAGTCGGGATTTTCAATCATCATTTGCCCGGTCTTGGGATTGAGGCCGATGTAGTCCGCAATGACCCGATCGACGTGGCCGGCAAAAACCAGATCATAGACGGCGCAACCTTCACGGCCGGTGTCATTTGACGTGACGGTCAGATTTTTTTTGCCTTGGCGGATCAGTTCACGGACGGTAACATCCGGTGTGCCGCCCTGCAGGAAGCCACCCACCATGATGTGGTCGCCGTCCTTAACACGGGCGACCGCTTCCTGCGCGGAGAAAACCTTGTTTTTCATTAACGCACTTCCTTTCGTTCTTTGATTGTCGATCCCGGTCGGTTTCAACCGGAACCGATCGATAATCTTAAAGCTTCAACTCACGATGAAACTTGAGTTCACGGTAATTTTCAAATGTCTTGATTTTGTCATTGAGAGCATCGCCGGCGGCTTTGATCTTCGGACCGGCAATGGCGCCAAATCCCTTGATCTCGACATAGTGCTCCAGTTTACCATCGTAATTCAAACGCGACCGTTTCTGTTCGGCTTCGCTGAAGGTAACCTGAACCTTGTCTCCCTCGACGGAAAGCTGGCCATAAATGCCGCAGATCGGACATTCGACAGTTGTTGAACCGCGCACGGTAAGCAGATCACAGTTGCAGACCGGGCAGGTGCCTTTCTCGTCACCCATAAACGGAACTTCGCTGTGCGGTTTGCCACAGGCTTGGGCGATGTTGCGCCCCATCCTGGCCACACGGGCCATCAGCTGCTCATCAAGGAGCGGGTGGGCGATGCCGCCCATGTTGTAGGCGTCGATCTGGTCAATGACCTTGATATGGGACGGGAAGCAAAGAATATGCATGATCGGCAGGCCAAAGGATGTCCAGTTGCGGGTTGACGCGCCGCCCACGGAAATCAGACCGGCATAACGTTGTTTAAAATTGCGCGGATCAACCAGCTGGTCGCCGGTTTTGCCGTCGGCAATCCGTTGCTCGTTGGCCTTGGTCAGGAAAGCCAGATCATGAGAGGGTCCCATGCGATCGGCCATTTGCTTGAGCTGGCCGGATGGACCCAGTGCGTAAACCGGAGCCGCCACGATGATGGCGTCGGCTTTAAGAAACTCCTCATCGACGTAAGGCAGATCGTCTTTGATGATGCAGCGTCCGTTGCCTCCGCTGTCAAGGGAACGACCACAACCGCCGCAGCCGGTGCAGGTCTTGATATCCATATCGATCATGCGGATAAAAGCCACATCGGCGCCGGCCTTTTCGGCCTCCATCAAGGCGCTTTTAACCATAATTTCACAGTTTTTCATTTTTCTTCCGAAAGACAAACCAAGTATTCTCATTGTTTTTTCCTTTCACGCTCCGGCACGGTAATTTTCCTGAAAATGGCACAAGTCCTCATATCTATTTTAGCAGGATTTATACCTTTTGCCCAATATCCTTTGGTAATCATACTTATAACCTGAGGTTATCAATGGTTCGGTTTTTTGCATAACTCCGGTTCCCGTAATCATCAGCGATAAACGTAGTCGCCGGCAACATACCGCGGCGGAATCACCGGAATCTGCAGGAAAGATTCGTACTGTCCGCCGGTGTGGATGATATGATTCCCTCTGTTGTCGGCATCCCACTCCAGGCGCTCAAACCAGTTTTCTCGAATATAACGACCGCAAATCTGGATGCGCAGCTGCTGTCCTTTGTGCCAGATTCGACTGGTCGGCCAGATTTCAATGTCCACCGGCACGATTTCACCCGGGCTGAGCTTCAGTGTATTGATATGAGCTTGGACCGGCCGATAGTCCGTCGACAATTTCGGATCCAATTCGCGAGCCGAAACCCGCATCTTGCCCCAAGCTCCCGGATGTGGTTCGCCGAGCACCGATATCGGCAGCCAGTTGCCGTCTTCGTCCAGCTTTTGAATGTTGATAAAAAGATCCATGTCGTCATGTCCGTCGGCTTCGACAAACAGGCGCAGCTTCATGTGGCCGGTTATTTCGGTGTCCTCGGCAAACGGCATATCAAAACAGGCCATTCCGGTCTGTCCGTCATAACTGATCTTGGCTTCTTGGCCGTAAGGTTCGAAGGACATACTCATGCCGGCGGCATCCAAATACAGTTTCTTGTACTGGGTTCTGGCCAAGGGCCACTCCCGCTCCGGCCGATTGATTTGAAAATCGAAATCGTAGGCGTCCTGCACCTCGATGCGGATTCTGGGGGTTAATTCCCAACCGTTGCGAATATCCTTAAGGTAGCGGTCAAAAAAGCGCTCCAGCTCTTCAAGGCCTTCCTTGCTGTAGGTATCCGGCCACTCGAATTCACGGTGGGCCCGCATCCATTTTTTCGGAGAACGGATCTTGCGGAATCCCTCAAAAGATCCACGCAAATGGAAGTGATTCCAACAAGCCGTCACGTAGGTCGGTATGCGGATCTTTTCGAATTTCGGAATTTTGTCCTCCCAATAGGCATTCATCTTGGGATATTTGACCGCCATCATGACCATGTCGTCAATGTAGTTTTCGCCGGTTGTAAATCCGACCACGCCTTCCATGAAGGCATAAGCCGGAATACCGCCCTCCCAAGCCGATTCGCGGTACAGATCGCCGGTGCCTTCCCAAGGAGCGATGCAGGCCAGATGAGGCGGTTGTTCCGCGGCAATGCGCCACTGAGTCATGGCCACGCCGGAATTGCCGAACAGGCCGATTTTTCCACACCAGTGTTGGGTTGCCAGCCATTCGATAAAGTCATAGCCGTCCCGGCCGTCCTGAGTACCGAAAAGATGAAGGTCGCCTTCGGAATGGCCCGTGCCGCGCGGATCCACATTGACAACCGCGTACCCCTTGCGGCACCAATACGCCGGATCAGCCGATTCAAACTTGGCCATATTGGACACGGTCTGGGTCGGCACACCCATGATTCGCCATTCATCCTGCCCGTCGCCCGGTCGTTTGCCGAAAAAGCTCCAGGAGATAATGGCCGGTATTCTGCCGGTGATATATTGCGGCCGGTAGATGTCACAATAGATGGTAATCCCATCACGCATCTTGACGGCCACGTCCTGCTCACAGAGAATACCTTCCTCGGCAATGAATGTTCTTGGATTAAAAGCCGGGGCAAAGGCAAAGGTGTTCCGCGACGGTCCCTCCTGCGCCTCCAGTTCCTCCTTGGTCATCGGCTTTCTCGCCTTGCGGTAGATGCACTCAATTTCCTCATCGCCGAACTTGATTATTTTGGTGATCCGTTCGGCTTCAATGTTAAGGACATCTTCTCTTGTCATTCCCATACTGTGTTCCTCCCTTGGATCGATCGTTTGTTTGCGGTTTCTCAAATTATTTTCAACAGTTTTTCTGCGTTTCGCCAAGCGATTTTTTCCCGGTCCTGCTCAGCAATGGCAACGGTGCGGATAAAATCAACCGCAGGGGCGTTCTTTTCAAAAGGGTAATCCGCGGCAAACAAAATCCGGTCGGCTCCTATGCTTTCAATCGCGCAGCGCAGCGCCGGAGCCGACAGGTTGCCGCTGGTCGTGATATAAAGATTGTTGCGTATATAGCGGGAAGGAAGTTGCTTGATCATGCGCTTGCCGGTCGGCATCTCCAACAGGCTGTCGCCGTGGATAAGCTGTTTGTATTGATGCTCTAGGCGCCAAAGAGCGTAGGGAATCAACTCGCCCATGTGCCCGACGATCAGTTTTGCGGTGGGGAACTCATCAAAAAGACCGCTGAATATGACCCGAAGAGCGTGGGTTCCGGTTTCAATGCCCCAGTTCCAGGCTGCGGAGAGCAATTCAGGGTATCCCTCGTATATTTTCCATTGACCGGGAATCGGATCGGTGGGGTGAATGTAAATCGGCACGTTGAGAGCGGCGGCGCGCTCCCAAACACACCAAACCGAAGGATGGTCCAGATAAAGGCCGTTGGTGTGCCCGTGAACCATGGCACCGCTCAAGCCCAGTTCCAGTACGGATCGTTCCAGTTCCCGCGCGGCAGCAGGCGGATCCTGCAACGGCAGGGCGGCCAATCCGCTGAATCGGTCGGGGTGGCGCCGGATCTGCTCGCCCAGGAAATCATTGGCATAAGCTGCCAGCCAAACCGCCTCACAGGGGTCGGTTAAGCCTTGAATGCCCGGAGATCCGGTTGCCAGCACTTGGCGGGTGATGCCATATCGATCCATTTCCGGAAGACGGATTTCCTCGAAATCGCTGAGCAACCGGCCTATGTTGGACATACCGCCCGCTTTTTCACGGATAGGCAATTGTATTCGGTTCATATAATCGCGACGAATGTTGGCCAGCTCGCGAAGGGAAAAATGTTCTTCAAAAGCAATTATTTTCAAGATGGTCTCCCCAAATTAATCTGATGAACAGCCGGCGCGCCCTGTTTCGGAAAGCCGCGCCGGCAACCACGAATTATCGGGTGTTTCCGTCTTTTAGTATGCCAGTTTCCGACTGTTTTGTAAACCATTACATTACGGTCGCGGCGCCTCACTCCGTCCTTCTGCGTCTTCTTCCGGATCGCCCCGATCCGAATCGGGTTCGGGCAGGTAGAGGCCAAAGATTTTTTCCACTATGTGACACCAGAACAGCATCACCAGCGAGGGTACAATGATTAAGAAAATTGGCAGCAGCCAGCAGATGAAAACGCCAACAGCAATTAACAGCAGGATCAAAAGGGTTTTTCCAAAATGGCGGATGCTGAGGATCAGGCTGTTTTTGACAATTTGAACCAATCGATTGTCAAAGCGGGCGATGCTCGGCAGTCCGTAAATCAGCACGGCCAGCAAAAAAACCAGACAGAGGATCTGGACACCCTGAAAAGCACCGGACCATGCGGAGGTGCTCCAGACCTGCATGATCCGGATACCTTGAAAAATTAAAAAGCCAACCGCAACCGATGCAACCCACAGCACGGTGCTCTGGCGAAAGCTGCTGCGAAAAACCCGCCAAAACGTCGGCA
>JAAYNF010000071.1 GCA_012520975.1 Clostridiaceae bacterium
GCAGCAAAAACGCTATTATTTCAAGATATTTTTCCGGACTTCTATTTTACCCCGGTTATCTGATAGAATAAGTGCAATGAATTAAATTTTCAAGGAGATCAGTATGCATTTGAAAAAAATTGTTCCCTTTCGGAATGTGTCGATTTTTCTGGTGCTTGTTTTGCTTATCTTGTTGCTGGCCGGCTGCCAGCCCGGCGACAGCAGCGGAACCGGCACGACAGCGAAGCCGCAGGATCCGTCTCGGTCGACAGCCGGGTCCACGTCTGACCCGACCACCGAGCCCACGCCGGAACCGACACCGGAGCCCACACCGACAACCATGCCGCAGCCGGAACAGTTGTTGGCGGAGGATCCTATCGTGATCGACTATTTCGGCCCGTTACCCAAAGCCGAAATGTATACGGAAATGAAACACAATGAACTGCGGGCGCTTTATATCGGCGCCGCGGCCAATATCGATAATGTTATTGCGATCTGTCGCACCACAGAGGTCAATTCCGTAGTTATTGACCTCAAAGAGTCGGATGGCATTAAGTACGCTTCTGAAGTGCCGTTGGCCCGTGAGATCGGCGTGGTCAAACCGGCCTATAAAATCCGGGATGTGCTGGATCGTCTGCACGCGGAAGATATCAAAGTGATCGGTCGGATTGTCTGTTTCAAAGATCCTTTGCTGGCCACCGCCCGCCCGGACATGTCCATTCGTGATCAGAAAGGCAATCAGCTTTTATTCAAAAATGAAGGCGGCAAAGCCTTTGTCGATCCGTACAACCAAGATGTCTGGCAATACAATATTGACCTGGCTTTGGAGGCCATTGAATTCGGAATTGACGAAATTCAATTTGATTATGTCAGATTTCCGACCGGCGGCACACGATCCGGTGAAAAACCCTGGTTTGGAGCCGAGGGAACAGTACCAACCCGAGTCCAGGCCATCAATCGTTTTCTGCAGGTTGCTGCGATCCATATTCAACATGAACGGGGCATTCCCCTCGGTGCCGACGTCTTCGGCATTATTCTGAGCAGCAAGAACGACGGCAACAATTTAGGGCAGGATTGGGAAACAATCGGTCTGACCGGCATTGATAATGTGGCGCCGATGATTTATCCCTCCCACTATGCGAATAGCTCCACCAATCATTACACCGGCAACGGCAGGGGAACCAATCTGGGCGGCAAGCTCTTTACCAAACCGGACCTTGAGCCGTACGAGGTCATGTATCAAGCGCTGATGCTCGGCAAAGCCATGACGGAACAGACCGGGTACTCGGTCAATCGTCCTTATCTGCAAGCCTTTACGGCATCCTACCTGCCTTCAGGATATTACAAAGAATATCAGGCCGCCGACATCAAAGCTCAAATCAAGGCCATTTACGATGCCGGTTACAAAGAGTGGATTTGCTGGAATCCACGCGCTACATATACGGCTAATTCTTTCAAACCGGCAAATTAAAACTCTTGATCGAACCGGAATCCGAAACAAAAATGCCCCGCTTGCGGATTGCAGGCGGGGCGTTTTAAGTCCGATGTGTTGTCAGGACGAGGGCAAGGTCATATAGTGGTAGACTTGGCCCGGCTGGGGATGATCCTCTCCGAGAAAACTCAGCATTTGGCTGACGGTCATGAAACGGAACCCTCTTTCCTTTAATCCGGCAATCATCCGCGGCATGGCGTTGACAGATGCCTCATTGGTGTCGTGCAGCAGGACGATGTGGCCGTTTTGGGCATTGGCGATGACGTGTTCGGCGATATGATCCGGGTTGTCATGATGATTCCAGTCCTCCGGGCAGCTCTGCCAGCTCCAATTGATAACGGCCAGCCCCAAGTCGGAACAGACGGATACCACATCGTCATTATAAGCACCGGTCGGCGGACGCATGATGGTCGGCCGGCTGCCGGTGACCGATTCAATAAGATCATTTGTCTTTTCCAATTCATTACGGATCTCATCGGCCTTTAAACCGGTGAAGATCGCATGGCTGTAGCTGTGATTGCCGATTTCGTGACCTTCGTCAAAAGCCCTTTTCAGCAACTCTTCGCGTCCGGAAGCCACCTGGGTGCCCAGTACCAGAAAGGTTACCGTCACGTCTTCTTCGGCCAGCAAATCCAAAAGCCTGCCGGTATCACGCAGCGAGGGTCCGTCGTCGAAGGTCAGTGCCACCACAGGCGCCTCTGGAGAAGGTGGTTGGACGGTCGGTTCCGGTGTCGGCGTTGGTGTCGGCGACGGTGACGGTGACGGCGATGGTGCGACTGTAGTTTGCGAGCTCGGCTCTGTGGATATTGGCGTGGAACCACCGGGCTCTGTGACCGTACCAGGATTGTTTTGGCAGCCAATCAGGGAGACCGAGACCGCCAACAGCAGAATAAGGGACAGAAGCATTCTGACCGGGAAAAATTTAGGCATAACGAATCGCATAGGTTCACCCCAAAAATATATTGAAATAACTATATCATTAAGCCCGATAAAAATCAGTAACATTTTGCTTGAATGGTTTTGAACGGTTATAATGGGTGAAAAATATACAACAGAGGGTTAAGACAACCATGATGAAACGTAAACGTTTGCTGTTTCTTACCTATTTAGTCCTGCTGATTTTATTTTTCACCGCTTGTGAGAGCCAACCAACAACACCTTCGTCGTCCACGCTTGCTTCACCGACACCATCGGCTGCCCCAACGTCCACGCCTACCCCTACACCCACCCCCACTCCGACGCCGACGCCGACCCCCACACCTACACCAACGCCCACCCCTACACCCACGCCTACACCCACGCCTACCCCAACTCCGACGCCGACCCCGAAGCCAACGCCGAAACCGACGCCCACCATCGTGCCCAAAGATTACACGGGTATCTGCGCGGATCTGGCGGAATTTCTTGACGACCGGCAAAACGGCAAGTTGGTAGGTGACAGAGCGCTGGCCATCAATGGCGGAACCTGGACCAATGCTTGTGTCATTACGGCCAGCGAGGCGCTCCGCCAACTGGATTGCGATATTCCCCGCTCCACCGATCACACCACCGAATTGATTCGTGATCTGAGCCGACGCGGCTTTGTGAAATCCCAGGACTTTGCCGCCATACAGCCGGGTGCCGTTTGTTTTACCACCGATGCAAACGGCAAGGTTGGGAACAATCCGACGCATACCTTTATTTTCCTAAGTTGGGTCGAAGAAGGCGTCATGTGGATCTATGACAATCAGGTGTCCGATTATGGCAGCCAGTATCACGAACGGCGGCTTGAACGTCATCAGTTGAACGACAAACCTTCCTCCGTAAAAGACGCGACCGCTTACTATTATTATCGCTAAGGATCTGTTCCGCCCGCGCCGCCGCAAAAGGATCGAGCTCGGCTTCGGGTTGTGCTTAAGTGGAAAAAACTGGCATTTTCGTGTAAAATAGAAGAGCAGCAAGCATTCGCAAGGTTTTGCGAATCGATCTCGTTATCTATTATCCTCCGTTGGAGGTTCGCCTACTTGGCTTGAAGAAGCAGGAGAATAAACGTGTATAAAATTAATGATTATGTCGTCTACGGGTCGGCGGGCGTATGTCGGATTGTTGATATTCGCCAAGAGAGCTTCGGTGATACGGGAGATCGGGAATATTATGTGTTGGATTCGGTTTACGGCAACAGAATGCAAACCTATATTCCGGTTGACAACATCAGCGTGACCATGCGACCAACACTGAAAAAGGAAGAAGTGCTTGATTTGATCCAATCCTTGCCCGACATCGACAGTGAGTGGATTCAGGATGACAATCAACGCAAAGTTTTGTTTTCCGAGATTCTCCAGTCTTGCGATCCGACCCGCATTGCTCACTTGATTAAAACAATTTACCATCGGCAAAAAGAACTGCAAGAGCTAGGCAAACGCCTGACCAGCGCCGACAGCGAGGCGTTAAAAACAGCAGAGAAGTTGCTTTATAATGAGTTTGCCTTGGTTCTTGACATCCAGATCGAACAGGTCATTCCCTTTATTGCCGAAAAAATCCCGGTCTGATCCGTTGCTCAGGATTGACAATGAAAATCAGAAAACAAAACGGATCGCGTAACGACCGGTTTATTGATCGGCAGCTGGGCATCTCAACGTGCGGAATTGAAGAATGGGATGGAACAGAACACCTGTACCATCGGTTTGAATCCACATCCTATCGGGCATTGGACTTTTTGTTTTCTCACTATACTCCCGATGAGGATGCCTTTCTTGTCGATTATGGCTGTGGATTGGGGCGAATCAATTTTTATTTCCATCATCAATTTGGTATTGGCGGTTATGGGCTGGAAGTTCATGAAGACCGGCTTGAGCGTGCCCGAAAAAACCTTGACGGCTATAATCGGCGCCAGATGGAGAACGCCGACATTCGTTTTATCCATGACAAGGCCGAACAGCACGAACCTTTGCCCAAAAGCAATCTTTTTTATTTTTTTAATCCCTTCGTTGCGTCGATATTTGCCGATGCTTTTGCCGCCATTGTCAAGTCTTTGGAGAGGGCGGATCGCCCGGCAGATCTCATTTTGTACTACCCGAACAGGGACTACCTGAATATCCTTGCCAGGCAAAGGGTTTTTAAACCGCTTTATCTAGTTGATCTTTCTTGGAATGATGATGACCGGGACTATTTTATGATCTATCGTCACTGATCGCGGCAGGAACGTCCGGTTGCGGCTTGCGGGAAGACGAGGTTTCGTGGATATGGAAGAAACAGCGGGATCTGATTGGCAAAGCCAAGAGAAAATCATGCCGGCTGAATCCATTTCCGATTGATGCTGTAACGGCAAAGCAAGAACAGCACCACCGCAAAAGTCAGTAGAATTCCAAAACACAATACAGGAGAAAGCACATTTGTACCCACAATCGCACCTCTAAGGATATCGGTTCCGTAGGTGATGGGCAGGCAGTAGGAAACAGGGCGTAAAAACACCGGAAGACTTGAAATTGGCACGAAAAGCCCGCAGAGAAAGAGCATCGGAAAGCGGAAGAAATTTGAAAAAGTCTGTGCCTCAAAAACCTGTTTAGCCGACACTGCAATCAGAAGCCCCATCAACGAAGAAGTTATGGCAATCATCAAAACAGCGAGCAACACGACTCCCCAATTTATGACGTACAGATCGATAAGAAAGCTTGCAAAAATAACCGGCACAAACCCATTGAAAAGGCCGAACAGAATTGTTCCGGCGATTTTTGCAAGCACCATTGTGCTTAGGCTGATGGGTGCCAGCAATAGCCGTTCAAACGACCTGCCGCTTCGCTCAAAGGTCATGGTGACCGCGAGCATGGAGGTTGTGCCAAATAAGACACTCATCGAAATCAGACCGGGCAGCAATCCCAAAAGACTTCCGCCAGGAGATCGGATGAGTTGCATGAGTGTCCATGAAAGAGGGAAGATGATGCCCCAGCTGATGTTTGGCGGTTTTAGGTAATAGTTCTTGACATCTTTCTTCAAAATATTCCAAAATGCAATCCAGCTTTTCATCAATGGCCGCCCCTTTCCTGGTCTTTTTTCAGCGTAGAGGCTTTAATACCGGTCAGCTTGACGAACACATCCTCCAAAGAAGGGCGCAGTTCTCTTGCCTCATAGACGTCAATCTCCTTATCGTGAAGGAAATCCATGGCCGGGAGCAGGGGAATACGCTGTTCCGATGCTATCACAAAAGAGTGGTCGGACTGTATTGTGATCTTGCTTTCTTCAAAATGAGCCTGCAGTTCAGCGGTGAGGTTTTGGATGTTTTGGCTCGTAACAAAGCGGACGGTATGGCCGTGGGAAATGCGCTCCATTAATTCAGGAACGGTACCGGATGCAATCATTCGACCGTTGGCTATAAAAGCGATACGGTCGCAAATGCGTTCGGCTTCCTCGATATAATGGGTGGTAAGAAAGATCGTGATTCCCTGCCGTTTCAGACCCACGATCAACTCGCGAATTTGCCGTGAACTCTCTACGTCAATTCCTGTTGTCGGTTCATCTAGAAATAAAATCTGCGGAGAATGGATAAGGGCCGCCGCAATGGTCAATTTACGGCGCATTCCCTTGGAATAGGCTTTAAACGGCCGTTTCCCCGCATCCTTCAGCCTGAACAGATCCAAAAGTTGCCGGGCCCGTGACTCCCTCTCTTCCTTGCGCATTCCATATAGGGCGGCGCAAAAACAGAGATTGTCAAATCCGTCCATTTCATTGTAAAGATTGCTTTCATCCGGAACAATTCCCATAATGGCCTGAGCCCTTTTAGCCTGCTTCTTTACGTCTATGCCATCAACCGTAATAGCTCCGGCAGTTGGTCGGGACAGTCCGGTGATCATGTTGATCGTAGATGTTTTGCCGGCTCCGTTTGGCCCTAAAAAGCCAAATATTTCGCCTTTTTCAATTTCAAAAGAGATATCGTCCACAGCGGTAAGGTTGCCATATGTCTTTTTGAGGTTTGTGACAGTGACCATTCTCATGATTGCTATTCTCCTTTATCGCAATCCACGCCGTGGCAGAATGTTTTGATCTCACTGAGGGTTGCCAAAGCCTCAAGCTCCCTTGCCAGTTCGGACAATACCAACCTCTCAACAGTGTAGTGCATAAAGTATCCGCGCTTTTCTCCTGCAAGCAGACCGGCCTTGCGCAAAACTTTCAGATGTTGGGATATGGTTGCTTCGGTCAGGTTCAGCTTGTTTGCCAGCGCCCGGACACAATAATTATGCTGGAGGAGCAAAGTCAAAATGCGCATGCGTGTTTCATTGGCGATGGCTTTCAGGATTTTTTCTTTGTTCATGACGAGCCTTCCGTAAATTTAATTAGGCAGATAACTAATTAAATTATAGCAAGTGGCCTTGCCTTAGACAAGAACATTATGGCCGGCAAATGACAAACGCGCTAAAAAAGAACAGGAACTGAGGATCGGCGGACTCCATCAATATTGTCTTTGCCGATCTTCAGTTCAGAAAAAGGGAAAATGCATAAAGGCTGAACTTAGAAATGTGGGCTGCCGCTGTTGACAACCGGCTGGGCGTCCCGATTACCGCACAACACCACCAGGAGATTGGACACCATGGCTGCCTTGCGGTCCTCGTCCAGAGTTACGATCCCGTTTCGGGCAAGTTTTTCCAGCGCCATCTCGACCATTCCCACGGCTCCGTCGACAATCAGTTTCCGAGCGTCCACAATGGCGCTTGCCTGCTGACGTTGCAACATTACAGCGGCGATCTCCTGCGCATAGGCCAGATAAGTAATCCGCGCTTCCAGAATCTCGAGCCCCGCCTCGTGCACCTTGCTCTGAATCTCTTCCTTAATGCGCCGGGCGACCTCCTCGCTGGAGCCGCGCAGGCTGCCTTCATCCGGCTCGCCGTCGCCTGTGGTGTCCACATTGGGCGCCACGTCGTAGGGATAGATGCGTACAATGTTGCGTAGCGCGCTGTCGCATTGCAAGGACAGATACTCCTTGTAATTGTCCACGTTGAAGACCGCCTTGGCGGTGTCCACCACCCGCCAGATGACCGCGATGCCGATTTCCACCGGATTACCCAGACAGTCGTTTACCTTTTGTACGGCGTTGTTCAAGGTCATGGCCTTGAGGGAAACTCTTCTGCCCAGGGCCTCCATATCCATCTTGGCTCCATCGCTGGAAATGGTGATGCTTTGTTTGCTGGCCTGTACATCACCACTTTGTCCAAGCTTGGTTTTGGCAGCGGGATTAACAGCCACCGAAAAGGGATGGACAAAAAAGAAGCCTGCTTCCCGCAATGTACCGGTGTATTTACCGAACAGAGTCAGTACCAGCGCTTCATTGGGCTTTAACACTTTCAGGCCCACAAAGGGGATGGTACCCAAGATCAGCCAGAGGGTGCCCAGCGCCAGAGGCAGAGCGCCAATGTTCTTTTGATCTTCCAGCAGAATGCCTCCCAGTACAACCAGCACGATGGCTGCAATGTACAGCACAATGGACAAAATCAGGATCGGCATACCCGGTCTTGCTTTGATTTGCTTTTCCGTCATGAGACAGACCTCCTTCGTTCCTTATTTTTTCATCTATACCATCTACATACTAAATACTAACATTAAGATACTAAGGCTGTGTGGCGCTTCGGTATAAATGAGGTAAAATTCTGATAAATTTTACGACATAACACGAAGATCTTTGGGTGTGCGTAACTGCCGTTACTGAAGATGGTCGTCGGATTGGATATAAATATAAAATAGAAAATAGAATAAGTTGCAAATATTGACAATACTGGTATAATTGTGGCAATATTCCATAAATTTACGGAAGTATTCCATTCGAAACCGACGGTCCAAGTCAAAGGAGGAGTAGTGAAATGAATTCAACCTATGTTAAAGTCATGCGTTCCATGTATGCCATGTTTTCGGTTGAGGATAAAGTCGTTATTATTACCGGCGCCGGACAGGGGATGGGTGCCGCCGCGGCAGAGCTGTTCGCGGACGCCGGAGCCAAAGTCATTGTTGCGGATTTCAACGAAAAAACCGGAATGGCCGAAGTTGAAAAAATTCGTAAAAATCATGGTGAAGCAACATTCTGCAAAGTAGATGTCACGAAAGAAGAAGAAGTAAAAAATATGGTTGACTTCACCGTCAAGACTTATGGTCGACTTGATGTTGCGATCAACAACGCTGCCCGGACTCCGGATGACAAACCGCTCGCGGAACTTGATATTAACGAATTCGACAAAGTAATGGATGTCGACATACGTGGCGTAGCCCTGTGTATGAAATATGAAATTAAGCAGATGCTGAAACAAACAGAGGGGGGTTCCATTGTGAATACCTCTTCGGTTAGTGGTATTCGCCCGCAGCCCAACACTCCCGCCTACGTTGCCGCAAAGCATGCGGTTATCGGCTTGACCAAGCAGGGAGCGCTGGATTACTCTCATTATAACATCCGCATTAACGCTGTAGCTCCCGGTGCTATTGATACCCCCATGCTCCGCAATGCTCTTGTCCAGTTCAACCTTGATCCGGACGAATATGCCAAACAGCTCAGCATGTTGGGTCGCTTCGGCCAGCCGGAAGAGATCGCCAAGGCCTACCTGTGGCTTGCTTCAGATCTGTCATCCTTTGTTACCGGAATTTGCCTGTCGGTTGACGGCGGCTACGTCAGCAAGTAAAACGCTCATTTTATCTTTCAATCAAAAAAATTCCCCGCTCATTCCCTGACCGGGGAGTTTTTTCGTCCTCAAAATGCACCCTGTTTTATAGGAATCTAATTGTTCCCACGATTTTGTCTCCCGCCCGGGCTGCTTTCATTACCGCCATGCCCGGAACCGCCGCCATGCCCGCCAAAGCCATTTCCGCTTGAGGGCTCGTTTGGCCCATCGGACAGTTCATTGATTCGGTCGCGGATCTGACGCATGGTCCAGTTTTGGATATCGTGCGCCGTGATTTCAGAGTCGAGAACCTGCAGCTCCAGAAATACTTGGTATTTACCATATGACATACCAGCCTCATGGGCGGCCGCCGCTTCCGCATGACTTCCCAAATGACATTCCACGTTCGGTGATTTGGCATATCCACAGGAACGGATACGGGCAAACATTTCCTCGCTCTTTTGTTTCGTAGAACCGATTACGGTGATTGAAACCGGGTCGTTCTTTGCCATGTACGATTGCATAGCTTGGCTGTTCAACAAGACTTCCAGAGCGTCGGAATAGTTCAGATTTAGTAAGTCTACAAATGCGGCAAGATCTGTTCCGTCATCATTGTAGCCATCCACCGCGACAACTCTGTCAAGACGGTTTACACCTAACTCAAGGGACGGATTGACATCCACACTGATGGCCGATACCGGCGTCATATAAAAGCGCCAGCCTCCAAAGATCATCAGGATCAATGCCAGACAGGCAAATGCAACGGCTCTTTTAAGTCGTATGGGGTTTCCGGATTTTACTGTGCTTGCTGTGCGTGTCGAAAGGAAATCCTTTGTATCCCTCTTAAGATTGTCTTCCGCATGAACGGCGGCAAAGGCATCTTTGATTCTGTTATTCAATATCATCACCCCCCAAAACCTTTCGCAGCAATCCTTTGGCACGGTTCAACAGCGTATAGACTGTGTTGACGTTTTTGTTTAGTAGTTTGCTGATTTCCACAGCAGTGTAGCCCTCGTAGTAGTGGAGGTATATCACATCCTTGTACTTTTCAGGTAATTCCAACACTGCTTCCAGCACTTCGCGATGATCTTCCGTTAATTCGGCATTTATTGGAAAGGCTTCATCCAAAGATACCGTGCGTTTATGAAAAAAACTTTTCAGAAGATCTTTGCACGCATTGATGGTCACGCGGATAAACCACGCCTTCTCATGTTCTTTGCTTTCAAACACGGCGGAACTGAGGAGATATTTCAGAAACACGGTCTGAAATATATCCTCTGTGTCATCATAACTTTTCAACCGTACCATGCAGATCCGCCTTACGGTGTCCGCATACAGATCGACGGCACGATTAACTTCCGCCTCGCTCCGCATAATACCTTTTGCTTTTCTATCCGTTTTTCCGGCCCATTCTCCTGCTATTCCGGTTCTGAGAACCGATGCCGTCCTGAGAACACACGGCCCGTCCCGCTTTGTTGTCGCAGACTCCGTCGCCGTTTTCGTCGGTAAACGCAGGTCCGCGGCCGCCGCGGCTGCTCCTGTTTTGTTTTCCGGTTCCGTCAAGCGGCCTTACTCCGTCGTTTGGACAGTTGTCGCAGACTCCGTCGCCGTCTTCGTCGGTGGCATTGTCGCACACGCCGTCACTGTTGGCGTCTATGAAGTTTTTGCCGCGCGTCTCCGATGCCGCGAATACGCCGGCCACGCCAACAGACAATACCAACGCAACTATAACCATAACATAAACTACTTTTTTCATAAAACTACCTCCGTAAATTGTGTAAGCCATTTGTGTGACTTCACTTATAACACGATTAGCCGTGGCAAATCCTTTCAAAAATGATTTTATATTTTTGAGTTTTGTGATGACGGCACAGGTACTGTCGAATTGGGCTCGCCACCTTGCTCACCGTACTTTATATCCTTTGTGAGGGAAAAGGAGTATACTGTTTAAGATAATTTAAACTCTATCAAGGAATTAGTTTATTATTATGGAGAATATTATTTTTTCTTTTCAAACGGTTTTCCCGCTTCTGGCATATATGCTGGTCGGACTTCTTGTGAAGCGTACCAAAATCGCAAACGAACA
>JAAYNF010000072.1 GCA_012520975.1 Clostridiaceae bacterium
CTTTGCCGTCGGCCATACGTACGGCGGCCTTGCCGTTGCGGATGCTTTGCACCAAAAAACGTTTGGCCGGGCAGACGTAGGTGCAGCTTCCGCATTCGATACAATCCATGACATGATATGCCCGGAGGGCATCGACATCCAGTTCCCGCGAGCTGCGATCCAGCTCGGTGGGCATCAGATTCATCGGACAATTTGTGACACAACGCGCACAACGAATACAGGCCGATTCTTCAGGAACCAAGGCTTCCTGTTTATCAAAAAGCAAGATGGCATTGTTAATTTTCAGGATCGATGCATTCAGCCGATCCAGTGCGACGCCCATCATAGGGCCGCCCATGAGAACTTTTCCCGGCTCATCATGCAAACCGCCGGCCGCTTCGACCAGATCGGCGATGGTGACGCCGACTGGTACATCATAATTGCCCGGCTGGCGAACGGCGCCGCCGTCCAGTGTTACGGTCCGCCGAATCAGCGGCATGCCAGTGGTAAGGTAATCGGCGATAGAGCGTACGGTATTGACATTCAGCACCATGACGCCGACATCGTGGGGCAATCCTCCCGAGGGAATCTTCCGGCCGGTCAGGGAATAAACCAGCATTTTTTCGGCTCCCTGTGGATAAACGGTCGGCACCACCTTGAGTTCAATGGTCGGTGTTTCCATTGACGCAAGCTCGCGTCGCAGTGCCGCAATGGCTTCGGGCTTGTTGGCCTCGATTCCGATTACGGCTTTTTTTATGGATATGTGCTCCATGGTCAACTTGATACCGGCGATGATTTCCGCCGGCTTTTCGATACACAATCTGCAATCGGAGGTTACGTAAGGTTCACATTCGGCCCCGTTGATCACCAGAATGTCCGGCTCTTTGCCGGCCGGAGGTTTCATTTTTATGTAGGTGGGAAAACCGGCACCGCCCAGCCCGACCAATCCGGAGTCGCGAACTGCCTGGATAAATTCATCCCGATTATTGATCGCCGGCGGCCGGATGCCTTCATGTACGGTATCCAGCCCGTCGCATTCGATGGTGACGACGGTCATCAACTGTCCGTAATAAGACACTTCCTGGCCGGTGGATTTGACCTTTCCGGAAACGCTGGAATGAACCGGAACGGCCATGGGTGAATCGGCGCGTCCGATCAGCTGACCGATCGCGACGGTCTCGCCGGGCTTAACCAAACAAGTGCTGGGTGGACCGTTGTGCAGAATCATGGGAATACGAACCGTGGCAAACCGATTGAGCGAGATCGTCGGGCTCTCGTGTGTGTTTTTTTTGCTGGGCGGGTGGATCCCGCCGGAAAGTCGCGCTGGCTTGATCACGATCAATACCTCCCGAAGCTGTGTCGCGTCAAATGACCTTCACATGATGGATGTGCAGGTTAAAAGTAAATATATCACATATTCCAATAAAAGGAACAAAAGAAAAATTTTTTCTCATCGAATCAGCGTCAGCCGCCCCATTGAACCGTGGGTTCCCGTCCTCCTTGCAGTTTGCGGACAAACCCGGCGGCTGCCATGCCGGCCTTGGCGCCTTCGCCGACAGCAACGGCTACCTGCAGAAGCCCCCCGGTGCAATCTCCGGCCGCAAAGAGTCCCGGCAGATTGGTTTGCTGATTTGCATCGGTCAGAATGACCTTGCCGTCATTTTCAATTCCAAGCTTCAAGGCAAGATCCAATGCCGATGCCGTACCCTCGGCCACAAAAACCCCGTCTACCTCAAGGGGCCCGTCGGTCGTGATCAGGCGGCGTATTTTATCCTCATCGCCTTCAGCTTTCAGGATCTTGCTCTGATTGATCCGCATTTGAGGGTCAGAACCGGAAGCTTCAAGGGGTCGTCCGTTGGTCATGATAATGACTTCCGCCGCGATGTGCTTGAGCTCGGAAGCCTCTTTGACGGCATACTCGCCATTGCCGACCACCGCAACGGACTTCCCTCGGTAGAA
>JAAYNF010000073.1 GCA_012520975.1 Clostridiaceae bacterium
AGCATCCAAAACGTGATTCCCTCGGATCTAAGCCCCATTTTAAAAGAGGCGGATATCCGGCACATCTTCTGCAACGGCGGAACCGCTTACCGCTCTTATCAGAAATATCAGGAGCGGAAAACGGGATGTAAAGCCATTCAACTACCCTCTACCAGTCCGGCCAATGCACGATATTCCATGGATGATCTGTATGATCATTGGAAGATACTGAGGGAATGTTGAGCTGAAAGGAATGACGTGGTTCTTGATGCATCTTGCGGGGAATATGCCATACTGAACAGACAGGCCGGCGGAACGGTTCGGAATAGAGGTGGAAACATACAAGAAGGATTGAAGGTGGATGATATGGATTTCAGAAACAAGGTGGCGGTTGTTACAGGCGGGGCGAAAGGCATCGGCAAATGCATTTGCGACGAGTTCGAGAAGGCCGGTGCAACGGTATGCGTCATCGACGTGCAGGACAACCGGTATTTTAAAGGAGACCTTGCCGACAAGCCCACGCTGGAGCGTTTTGCGGACAAGGTAATCAGCGAGTACGGCCGCGTCGATTATCTGATAAACAATGCGGCGCCGCTTTCCACAGGAATCGATTCCGCCACGTATGAGGATTTTGAATATGCTTTGAAAGTGGGGGTGCTCGCTCCCTTTTATCTTGCGAAGCTGTTCAAGCCGCATTTTGCGGACAGCGCAAGCATCATCAACATCTCTTCATCCCGGGACCGGATGAGCCAGATGCAAACCGAAAGCTATACGGCGGCCAAGGGTGGAATAGCCGCCCTGACCCACGCCTTGGCGATCAGCTTGGCGGGAAAGGTCAGAGTGAATTCGATCTCTCCCGGCTGGATCGACACCACAGATGCGATACATGAAGGCCCGGATGCCGTCCAGCATCCGGCAGGCAGAGTCGGGAACCCCATGGATATCGCGAATACGGTGCTCTTTCTCTGCTCCGACAAAGCCGGATTCATCACAGGAGAAAACATCTGTATCGACGGCGGGATGACCAAACAGATGATTTACCACGGCGATCATGGGTGGACGCTGGGCTGGAGAAAGCCATGCATGGGAATGCGTAAGCAGCTTGAACATGAGAGAGTATATTGAGGTTATCTTGCAAGCATTGGCAGGCGAACTAAAAAATCCCGTCGACACGAGGCCGGCGGGACAGTAAAAGAATGTATAGATCGTACAACTTACATTTTACATTATTGAAAAATTGAGGAAAATCGTCGCCATCAATGATGCTACCAGCGATACGACGGTGATCTGAGTGTTGATCGAAGGGCCGGCGGTGTCCTTGAAAGGATCGCCCACGGTGTCGCCGATAACGGCAGCCTTGTGTGCTTCGGATCCCTTGCCGCCTTCATTGCCGGATTCGATATACTTCTTGGCATTATCCCATAACCCTCCGGCATTGGACATGAACAATGCCAGCAACAGCCCCGTGACGATGTTGCCGAGCAGGAAGCCTCCGACAGCGGACACGCCTCCCACGAGACCCACCAGCACCGTGGCGATGATGGCCATCAATCCGGCGGGAATCAGTTCCTTCAAGGCTCCGGTGGTTGCTATGTCAATGCACCTGTTGTAATCAGGTTCCACACCGGGGGCGCCATCTCGGAGGCCTTTGATCTCACGGAACTGGCGATGAATTTCACCGATCATGCGTTGCGCGTTTTTGTCAACACCCAGAATCAGCATGGCGGAGAATACGGCCGGGATGGCGGCGCCCACCAAAATGCCGAAGAAGACGGTAGGATCTATGAGATTGAATCCGGTCAAGACCTCCCCTGCACGCCCCATTTGAGCCAATGCCTCGTTGACTTCACTCATGAAGGCACCCAGCAGGGCAATGACCGTCAGTCCGGCGGCACCGATGGCAAACCCTTTCGTGACGGCTTTGACGGTGTTTCCCGCGCTATCCAATTCGTCCGCGGCGCGAATGGCTTCTTCACCCAGGCCGCCCATTTCCGCCAGACCGCGGGCGTTGTCAACGATGGGGCCATACGCATCGTTGGATATGATCATTCCTACGATGGACAGCATTCCCACCGCCGCCATGGAAATGCCATACATGGCATACCCCGAACCAAGTGGCTCGCAAAGCGTGTACGCAATCAGCGCTGACAGCGCAATACCGACCATGGCCGGCAACACGGACAGAAACCCGTAGGATACACCGGAAAGAATCGTAAATGCGGGACCTGTTTTTGAAGCATGGGCCACTTTTTTTACGATGGGCCGGTTGTCGTCAGTGAAGTAATTGGTCGCCAGACCGATAATCACGCCGACCAGCAGGCCTGCCGTGGATGCGCCCCATACGCGCCATTGAAAACCGGGGATAATGAACGTAGCCAATGCCGTAAGAACCAGAAAGACCCCCGTGGTTACGTACGTGGATGAGTTCAGCGCTTTTGTAGGACTGCCATGATCGCCAACCTTGGCCGTGAAAATACCCACGATTGAGGCGAGAAGACCAAGAGCCGCATAGCAGAACACCATCATCACGTTTGCACCCTGACCGCCATCCAGCATGGTAGCCATGACAAGGGCGGCGGACATTGACGCAACGTTGGAATCGAACAGGTCGGCACCCATGCCGGCCACATCGCCCACATTGTCCCCAACGTTATCGGCGATAACGGCCGGGTTGCGCGGATCATCTTCCGGGATGTTGAGCTCAACTTTGCCTACCAGGTCGGCGCTGACATCCGCGGTTTTGGTGAATATGCCGCCGCCTGCCTTGGCAAACAGCGCCAAGGAGCTGGCTCCGAACGAAAAGCTCAGCAGCACCGTGGGATTGCCTATCAGCAGCATGACACCCATCACGCCAAGCAGACATGCTCCCACCACCAGAAGCCCCATGACCGCACCGCCGCGGAAAGCAATGCGAAATGCCGGTTTGATTCCATGCCTGGCGGCCTCGGCGGTACGTGCATTGGCGAGCGAGGCCACATAGATTCCGACTTTTCCGGCAATGGCCGAAAACACCGTGCCGAACAGATACACGATCGCCATGACGGCATTCATGCCGACAGTGCCGGACGTCCAGACGGGCTTGGGCAAAAAGATGAATATCAGGACGGCGACAATCGAGGAAAATAGGGCAAGAATGCGATATTCTTTTTTCATAAAAGCATTTGCGCCGCTTCGAATAAGACCGGCAATACGCTCGATGGTCGTATTTTCGTTTTTCTGCGCCTTGACCCATCTGCTCAGATACAATGCATACAAAAATGCGGCGACGATGGTCACCGCGCTCAATCCATAGATGGCCGCCATGATATTGGGTTCCATGCCAATTTCTCCTATGATCATAATAGTTCTGAAAACAATGAATTTAATCAAGCGAGATTTTACATCTCCATACGAAATTATTTGAATCCATCAAAAACCAATGCGCCAAGCAACCGCTCCATGCCGCAAAAGTTAATTGGGAGGGTCGTTATAAGTTCCACCGTTAGAATTCTTTTCAGAAGTCGGCCATCCCAACCCGGACCTCTTGTTCGATGTGATGTGAATCACTATCATTGGCATATGAGAAACATTACCGTATCGATTGGTTCTGAACATTATAAAGTAGCGATCGGGACGACGGTCGAAGAGGTTCTGGTCATCGCGAATCTGGTCACCGATTGCAAAGCCCAAACGTATAAGGACAATCCTTACATCGGCGCATTGCTGAACGGCGAGCTTCACTCCTGTACCCGCAGTCTCCTTGCCGATTGTACGTTGGAGCCGGTCCATCTCTTCAGCGACATGGGCAAGCGGGTCTATCGCCACTCGATCTCTTACTTGCTCTGTGCCGCCGTATCGATGCTCTACCCTCATCGAAGATTGATCATCGGCCACGCTTTGGGCGACGGCTACTACTTCCGTTTTGATGATAAACTGACCTTGGGTATCGATGATATTTCCACCATTGAAAAGACGATGCGAATGCTCGTTAAACAGG
>JAAYNF010000074.1 GCA_012520975.1 Clostridiaceae bacterium
GGCACAGTAACCCTTACGCTTGATGATCCGGAGGCTATTGTGATCGGCGACGAAGACATGGCCAGTGTTGTTGTGGACCAGATCCCGAAAACCGGCGAATCCGATACTGCAAGACCACTCGGTTTAATCCTGCTCCTCAGTGCTGCGGTGCTCGCCCTGTTCCGCAAACGGCGCGATGAAAATGACCCTATGCCTGGGAGTAAACATCCGGAAATCTAACCAACCAGGACCGTGATGAATCCGGAAACAACCGAACCTTAAATTTCCATCCGAACGAAACAAGAGAAAAGGGACTGCCGGCTCAGCGCCGGCAGTCCCTTTTTTATCGGGAAATTTGCTTTCGGGCCAACTAACGTTCGGCGGTCGCTTTGGATCTGCGTCCGCGCATGCTTTCAGCCAGTGCCGCGAGTACAAAGCATACAGCCAGCAGCAAATACAGGTTGAAGAAATTGAGGATATTGATCAGCCCGTTCCACAGATTTTCACCCCGTATGGTTAGGGATTGAATTATTGCCAGCAATATAGCCCAGTTGCTGACAATACCATAGACTACATAAGCCAGAGTGACGATGGCCAGCAGCCAGCCCAACAGGCGTTGCGGTTTGCGAAAGGCCAACAGCAGGATGAGCAGAATAGCAGCCGCAATGCAGAAAACCATGTCGACTACAGACAGGAGCTGTGGATTTTTTGCCTGAACGGCGGAGAAAATCCGCCGAATAATCTGAAAGATGCCCAGAAAGGCCACAATGAGAGCCGGAACTCGCAATTTGAACATAAACAGCAGATAAGCAACTAAAAAGATTATGTAAGTCAGTAAACCAACAATATAGACCAAGCGGTAATCAAAGGAAACCGATTCGCGAAAAATTTCGCTATACAGATAAGAAGCATTCTTGACCAAATAGAGTACGGTCAACAAGATGCCTAACAAGGCCAGCACCTGATTCGTCCGATCTATTTTTTTTATGGTACTTTGCTGATTGGCCATAATTCACCTCCGATACTATTGCTGCTTATTTATTCGATGCAGCCCAAATTGATGGCAAGCAATCATAACAAGTTTAAGCCAATTATACCATGAAATATCGATTTAACGTCTCAGTCAGGATATCAGTCAAATGAGCCGCCTGTTCGAAAATTTCATTTCCTGCCACCAAACGGCAGGCAGCAGCCAAATCTCCCGAAAACAATTTTCGAATTGACACGTTTATCCTGTATAATAGTCACAATGAGAAGTATCCAAAAGAAATATCGGAGGGGGTAATTTTATGATCACCGAACGTGAAAATGCACTGCTGGCCATCAATCACCAAAAACCTTGTTGGACGCCGTGTTTTTACGATGCTTATGCCCCCTTTGGAACTTCCCTTCTGAAAGATCAGGGAGAACCCGGCAAGGGCGGGCGGGATCTGTTTGGCTCGAATTGGCTGGTCACCCGCGATACCGGTTTCCAGACAATCCATGATCCCAATGAGCACATTCTTGACGACATTGAATCCTGGCGGGATGTTATTAAATTTCCTGATTTAGAGGCAATGGACTGGGCCGGGGCGGCAATCCGGGACACCGCTCATGTTGACCGGACCCAAAAACTTGCCTGCTGTTTTTCTCTCACCGGCAGCTTTAACCGTCTGGAGGCCCTGATGGGCACCTGCGAGGCTTTGCTGGCCATGTATGACAACCCTGATGAAGTCAATCATTTTTTTCAGGCCTATACTGATTTTCGTGTTAAAATTGTCGACAAATATGTCACTTACTATAAACCGGATATCATTGTTTATGGGGATGACGTGGCTTCATCCGACGGTTTGTTTTTTCCTCCTGAGCTCTATCGCAAGCTGGTCTGGCCCCACGAAAAACGTTTGCACCAAGCCGCGGTCAGCAAAGGGGTCATTGCCGAACACCATGTCTGCGGAAAGGTGGATGAAATCATCCCCGATATCTTAGCCACCGGAGCCACTATCTGGCAGACCGCCCAGCATCTGAATGACTTGGTTGGCATCCAAAAAAAATATGGGGACAAATTATGCATTCACGGTGGCTGGGATTCCTACGGGCCGGCAGCCCAGATCGCAGCTTCGGAGGAAGACATCCGAGCCGAGGTCAGGCGTTGTATCGACACCTACGCCGAGCATGGCAATTACATGCTTTTTCCTATTATATTCGGCGACCCTGATGATCCAAGAACAGAGCTGAAAAAGAAATGGTGCAGCGACGAATGCCGAAAATACAAGGCAAGCATCCCGGTTGAGTGAAAATCGGCCACGATCTGTTGACCCTGCGAGGAAACGTAAGATGAACAGGCGCGCAAACACACCACGGGTTGTCGTCGTTGGTGCCGGACCCGCCGGTCTGATGGCCGCCGGTACCGCTGCCGGCCATGGTGCCGATGTTCTTCTTTTGGAAAAAAATGCCGGATGCGGACAAAAACTGTTGTTAACCGGCGCAGGACGCTGCAACATAACCAACCATGCATCTCGGGATGATTTTCTCGACCGTTTTGCCGTGAATAAAAAGTTTCTGATTCCGGCGTTTCGTCATTTTTTTGTCGAGGATTTGCTTGAATTCTTCAGTACGTTGAATCTATCTTTTGTTCTTGAGAAAAACGGCAAATATTTTCCCCAAACACAGCGGGCGACGAGCGTCCGCGATGCCTTGCTTGCCTATTGTCAAAAACAGTTGGTTGAAATACACGAAGCCGAGGCAGCAGAGGATTTAAAACGGCAAATCGGCCAGTGGTCAATTCGGACAAGGCACCGAACCTACACTGCCGATGCCGTGATTCTGGCCACCGGCGGTTTATCCTACCCCAAAACCGGCTCAGACGGCGCCGGGCATCGGCTGGCGGCAAAGCTCGGTCACCAGGTGATTTCATGTCGACCGGGACTGGTTCCGCTGGTCATCAGCCAACCTGACTGTGCCCGGCTAAGCGGCATCAGTTTGAACGATGTTGTGGTCACCTTGCGCGACAACAAGGCGGCGGGATCCTCCGGTAAGATCAGCCGGCGAAGGGGCAGCTTGCTTTTTACTCATTTTGGTGTTTCCGGTCCGGTCGTTCTGACCTTGTCACGATGGTTGCCACCGGATTATGATCAACCCTCTCAAGCCAATTCGTATGAGCTGGTAATCGATTTGTTTCCCGGATTGCCCCGGGCAGAGGTCGAAGAGCAATTGCTGAAAGCTTGCCGCCGTGTTCCGAGGCGTTTGCTGCGTACAATTCTGTCCCGTGACCTGACCCTGCCTCAGACATTTGCCTCTTGGTTGATTGAATTGTGCGGCCTAAAACCTGACATGGCCGGTCAACACCTCTCCCTCGATGGGAGCCGGCGAATGACAGCTGCTCTGAAGGCGCTGCGTTTGCCAATCGCGGGCACCCGCGGTTATGAGGAAGCCATGATCACGGCCGGCGGTATTTCAACCCGTGAAATCGATCCTCGAACAATGGCTTCAAAGCGATATCCCGGACTGTATTTTGCCGGCGAAATCATCGATGTTGACGCCGATACGGGCGGCTTTAACCTGCAAGTCGCATTTTCAACAGGATACTTGGCCGGCCGGTCAGCAGCCGGTTATAATGTAAAGCACGATTGATCGAGCCAATCATCCGGGAGAATGTTTTTAGTTGCACCCTAACAGAGAGGTAAAGCAAATGGATTCAATCGAAAAAAAACGCTTGTTTTGGACTCGTGTCACTGCGCTGGCAACCGTCAGCCTGTTGGTCGTCGTTTTAGCGACGATCGTGGGCATGGCGATTCAATGGAACACCCTGCAAGAGGATTTTGAACATTTAAACAGCATGGTTGACACGATGAATGACCTGGCCGATAATCTGACGGCGGTTTCCAAGCAGCTGAGCCAGATCGAGTGGGAAGATCTAGCACGCAACATCAACCAGACAGCGGAAAAAGCTCAGGCCGGCATGGATGCGGCAATAACCGCCATTGACAGCTTGGACATCGCAACTTTGAACGAGGCCATCGCCGCTTTACGGGACATTATCGAGCCGCTGGCAAGATTTTTTAATGTTTTCCGTTGATGTTTTGTCGGTTGCCGCCCGCCACAGGCTATATTTCGTCAATTTGCAGCTTGATCCGGGCCAGCTCCGCAAGGATGCCATCTATTTCCTCCGTCACGCGAGCCAGTTTCTGCTGTTCCGAACGCACAAACCGGGTGTAAGGAGCAATCGATTCGCGCAGGCGTTGCAGGCTGTTTTTCTGCTCCTTTTCGAAGGCATCTTCCATGGCCTTGACCAAATTTTTCCGCAGGCTTTCCAAGCGATCGGCTAATTCCCGCTTGGCCCGCCGCCGTCTTGCCGGCAGAATCAAAAAACCCAGTACAGCTACCGAGCCGGCTGCCAGAATACCTGTGAAATCAAGCA
>JAAYNF010000075.1 GCA_012520975.1 Clostridiaceae bacterium
ATCCAGCTCCGGTGCCATTCCATCGTGATGAAGCTGTAAGCCAGATAAACGGCGGTCGCGACAAGCCAATAGAGACCCATGATCGGCCCGATCTTTTTACTCAGCGCCTTCTTGTCAGGACGATAATCATCTTCCTGCAACACCCTGGAAAAGGCGCCTCGAATAATGCCTGCACTGACAAAGAGATAAACAGCGATCGCTATAATTGCCAGGCCAACGGCAACAACAGCATTTTTTTCAATCCGAATGACTTGCGGCAAAAGCTCCGAAGCTGCAAAGGTGGCCAACGCAACAATGCAAAGTACAACGCCAATGATAATGTGCGCGGCGAACTTTGGCATAAAACTCTGAAGCCGTTCTTTGGCCATGCCGTCTACGCCATATGCTGTTTCAAAGGGTTCTTTCTCCATCCATTCAAAAGCTTTGAGCTTGAATCCGTTTAGGAGAAACAGAGCGACCGCGCCGGCAACAATGAGTGCGGCAATGATGAAACCAAGCGGCTCGGCAAAAGAGGACTGTTTACTCCAAATTTCGGATAGAATCGGTGAAATAGCCGCCATGATGCAGAGCCAGACTCCAAAAGCAATCGGTTTTGCACTTTGTAATTTGGCATTGAGAAATGCATTTGCCTCTTCCATGCTTAACCTACGAAGCGGACTTCCGGACTCTTCCGCCTTTTCTTGGATGATTTCGGATTCGATTTCATCCTTGATAAGATAGTCCGTACTGACTCCAAAGAGTTTGCTCATTGCAAGAATCCGTTCCAGATCCGGTGTGCTCTGCGCGCTTTCCCATTTAGAAATTGCCTGCCTGCTTACGCTGAGTTTCCCGGCCAGTTCCTCTTGTGACCAATTGTTTTGCTTGCGCAGTTCAATGATTTTGTCTGCTAAGATCATAATAATTTCCTCCTCTGTTTCAGTTTGCCTTTGTGGCTTCTTGTAATTTTATTCTGGCTGAAACAGCAGTTGCATACTACCAAGCGCACCTTGAACTTTCGCAACGAGCAGTTGCAAATGTTGCAAATGCCGCAACTGGACGCTTAACAAACGCGATCTGCTCTTACATGTGCTTTTGTTTTTCCATTTTTATCTCTTTTTAAGCTTGAACGGATAAATCCATTTCATATTTCTCTTCATGAAGCACCTCCATAAACCAACCGGAAAACTTTTGGTATCATAATTATAGCAAGGATTGACTGTTATTGGAGAATCTAACGCAATTCAATACTCATTTGATTAACTATCCATCCCGCCCATTTGAAACTCTATGAAACGGGATATAGAATGAAGAAAAGAAATGCAAAAGCAAGTAAACAGGAGGTGTAAATATGGAAAATAGAAAACGCAAGGCGGGGCATCCGAATTTCCTAAGACGATGGTGATTCCCAAACTGATATCCTGTACCTGCTCGGAGACTAAAGTTCCTTCAGGCTACCAAAAGGCACAAGGTATTGTCTTCGATTTGAATGCTTCGGGTAAAATTGTCCTTGAAAAAGGTGATGGTCTTTATCAAGATCCTGGGGCTGGGTGACAGCTGGTCACCTGTTTTGACAATGGTTAACAAGAAAGCGGCTCAAACAACTGCAATCGGCTATTCTAAGTCCGCACGATTTCAACAACTCGCGCGACTTCAACCTCAAGCACAGATACAACAGATACAGGAAGCACTACTACCTTTACCGCACAAGCCTTGGAACCGGCAAGCACAGCCGAGGCAACAGTTTCATCTGAGACGACGAATACAGCATTGATGACAAGCACACAGAGTATGAGTGAGACCGACTCAATAACGAACGCGGAGACCGGAAATCTTGAGGAATCCGGCGAATCCGGCAAGACGACTCGCTGCTTGCTTTATATTCTGGCTTTTGAAGTGCTGGTTTTAGGAACTGGGAATATTCCGGGGTATAAAAAGCTTAAAGAAGAATAAATAGTTTTGTTTGAAATGTTAAATTCATGTAGACCCCCCTGTTGTCCAATATGGTATAATGATCACAATGAAAGATTGCTATGGAGGGTTTCAGCATGAAAAGAAACATTGCTCTCGTCCTGTTCTGCTCTATTTTCCTGCTTACGCTGGTTCTTGTTCCCGGCACGTCTGTTCAGGCGGCCGATGTTGCCGTGTACGATACGGCGGCCTACTGCAATGTGCCTGCCGCTAACCCCGGCGATCCCTCCTACAGTGAAATGGCCGAAAAACAAGACACATATGGCTTCGGCTGCCAACACAAAGACGAGAGATTACTGGCCGAAACCTTCATCCTAGACGAGGAAGCCACCATCAAGTCGGTCGAGCTGTTCGCCTACCAAACAGACTCGGACACCACCCCGACGTTTACGGGTGTTTACCTGATGATCTACGACGGCAAACCAGGCGAAGGCGGCAAAATCCTTTGGGGAGACGAGGTGACCAACATTTTTGATTCTGCTGAGTTCACCGGCTGCTATCGCGTGTTGCATGGTTCGAGAGCTCATGATCGCCCGATCATGAAGATCGTGGCCGACATCAGCAAAGGCAGTAACCCGGTGCTGACACTGGCTGCCGGAACCTATTGGCTTGCGTTTTCACTGGATGGTTCGCTTGACAGCGGCCCTTGGGGCGTACCCAATATTCTTGACACAATTTATACGGTCGGTACGGCTATGCAACGTCATAATGGGAACTGGAATATCATAAAAGATAATGTAACAGGTGTTCAGGCCAGCATCCCCTTGCGCTTGCTGGCTGACGGAAAACCACCTCAGGCCGCCCCGGCCGCGCCTGTTGTCTCCGCGCTGACAGACACCAGCGTGACGCTGGAGACGATCCCCGGTGCGGAATACCGGCTGAACGATGGCGCCTGGCAAACCGATCCGGAATTTACGGGACTTACACCTAACACAACCTACAATCTGTATGCCCGTCTTGCCGGAACCTCCACGCATGCGGCTTCCCCGGCGAGTCCCGCCACGGCGGCGACGACGCTGAAGAGCACCCAGGCCGCCCCGGCCGCGCCTGTTGTCTCCGCGCTGACAGACACCAGCGTGACGCTGGAGACGATCCCCGGTGCGGAATACCGGCTGAACGATGGCGCCTGGCAAACCGA
>JAAYNF010000076.1 GCA_012520975.1 Clostridiaceae bacterium
AAAGGTGATGTGCTGACCGTGGCGCAAATCGCCGGGATTATGGGCGCAAAACGGACGCCGGATCTGATCCCCATGTGCCACCCCGTTCTTATCGACGGAATTGACTTGTCCCTGCGGCTGGAGGAGGAACCGTGCAGTGTGGAAATCAGAGCATCGGTTTCCTGTGTCGGGCGGACCGGTGTGGAGATGGAGGCACTGACAGCGGTCGCCACAGCGGCTTTGACCGTATATGATATGTGCAAGGCGGTGCAGAAGGATATTGTGATCTCGGATATTCGTCTGCTCAGCAAGGCCGGCGGCGTCCATGGAGATTTTCAAAGGGAGGAAAGCAAATGAGCTATACGGCGGCGGTGATCACCATCAGCGACAAGGGAGCGCGAGGAGCACGTGTCGACACCAGCGGTCCGGCCCTTTGCTCCATTTTGAAGAGCAAGGGATGGATCGTCAGCCACACCAATATCATTCCCGACGAAAAGGAACAGATCAAAGCGGAACTCGTGAAGTGCGCCGATGTCTTGGGGGCCAATCTTGTCCTGACCACCGGAGGTACGGGCTTTTCGCCACGGGATCTTACACCGGAGGCGACTTTGGAAGTTATTGAGCGCCGTGCAGCCGGGATTCCGGAAGCTATGAGAGCCGAGAGTCGGCGCATTACTCCTATGAGTTGTCTTTCCCGTTCCGAGGCGGGTATCCGGGGCGGAACGCTGATCATCAACCTGCCGGGCAGCGAAGCCGCCGCAAAGGAGAATCTGATGGCGGTGATCGACCCTATCGCCCACGGTCTGGAGATGCTGCTGAGCGACGGCTCTGCCGACTGCGGGGAGCAGCATCACCGGCCCGAAAAAAAATCACCCTCTATGGATGAGTGGCTGCGAGAAGCAAAAACCGATCCTTCGGCAAACAAGATCGGTATGTATCTGATCCATAACGGCGTGGTGCGTGAAACCGCCAGAGCACAGGTGCGCGATGGACATGAAAACGTGGAACCTGTCTCTGTCATGCTCTTTTCCTATGACGCGGAAAAAGTCGAAGAGGTGATAACCGAGACCTACGAGCTACCGGGCATTCACCATGTCCGTGTCTGGCTGAACGAAGGTGAACTGAAGGTCGGTGAGGACATCATGTATGTTCTGGTTGGCGGCGACATCCGGCCTCATGTCGTGGCTGCTCTACAGTTCTTGGTAGGCCGCCTCAAAACACAATGTATCGTAGAAGAAGAAATTTACGTTTAGCATATGAGCGGATTAATGACAAGGCATATGAGGGACTTGTTAATTTCGTCCATTTAAACTAGAATGAATGGACTGAAATTATTGAAATGAGGGGCCTGACATGACGAGCAAAAACTATCAACCGCATCTTTACATGATCTGCTACCCGATTTCCGCGCTGGTGCTGTCCCAGCTCAAACCGGAGGAGTTCGGTTACCGCTACAATTACGGTTCGGCCAACTATTATGCCGGCAAACTGATCTTTGCGGAAATTGACATCAATTATCGACATCCCTATTTTAGGATTGATGAGGTTTTGGAAAAAGTCAAAGCCCACCCGGACGGTACGCCCAAGGCCACAAAATATGTTTCCAGTTACCGGGTGATTGAACATGTGGAGCTCGACGCCGTTCAGGCGCTTTATCTGGCCAATGCCGACGGAACCAGCTACCCCTTGTATCCGCAAAGCCCCGAAAATCTGCCGGACAACGGAGGTATCAACGTTTATGCCGAGATCACGCCGGTCCATATGCTGACCCTGTCGAAATTCAGCATCCGCGACTTTGGCCGCTGGTTCACAGCGAAGGAGAATCCTCTCCATGTTCCCCGCATTTTATATTTGCAGATCGGTCTGGATGTCGATGGTTTTCTTAGTGATTTCCAGTCCAATCCCTTTCTTTTACCGCCTTTGGAGGGTGTCCATCCTTCCAAGCTGCGGGATGCCATTTTGGATTTGCGCAGTCGGGAGGAGAAGTTTGTCAAGGGCATCACTCTTAATGCTTCTTTTACCAACGAGTCCTACCGATGTATTCAATATGGCTTCATGATGGTTGATGCCAACAAAGAGCTGTTTTTCCCCATGCCGGACCTCAAAGAAATCGAACGCAACAATCTGCGATTCTGGCGAGGCATGTAGGGATTTTCCGGACAAGGCCTGATCTTTGCGACCGCCGGGATCGCATTTTAAAAGGCAATGTCGATCCGTTCTTGCAGGCAGTCCCTGGAATTGGTGCCGACATAGATGTTAAATGCACCGTCTTCCAGACGATGGTCCATCGTATTGTTGTAGAAGCCCATGTGGGCTTTGGGCACCGCGAGGCTGACGGTTGTCCTTTGGCCGGGTTGCAACAGTATTTTTGTGAAGGCCTTTAATTCCTTTACCGGCCGGACAAGTGAAGCCGTAATGTCCTGAATATAAAGCTGCACCGTTTCCTCTCCTGCGTATTTGCCGGTATTGGAAATTTCGACGCTGGCCAGAACTTGGTCCGCTGTTTGCTCCACCTTTAGATTGTCGTAGCTGAATGTGGTGTAGCTCAGACCAAAACCAAAGGGGAAAAGGGGCTCCAGCGGAGCGTCCAGATATCGAGAAGAAAATTTGCTTTTGGCACCGGGGCGGCCGGTGCTCGGATGATTGTAATAACGGGGGCATTGTCCCACCTGCGCCGGAAAAGTACAGCTTAGTTTACCGCTGGGGTTGTAATCGCCCAACAGAACATCGGCGACGGCGTTGCCCATCTGAATGCCCAGTTGCCACGCTTCGACGATGACCGGCACATGGTCTTTGAGCCACGGAATGGCCAGCGGCCGACCATTCATCAGGACGGCGATCACCGGTTTTCCGGTCTTCAGTGCGGCTTTGAGCATGGTTTCCTGTTGGCCCGGAAGGGAGATGTCCGCACGTGACGCGGCCTCACCGCTCATGGAGATCAACTCGCCGACAACCGCAATAATCACGTCCGCCCGGTCGGCGGCTCGCTGCAATTCATCGGGATCAAAGGGCGAGGCAACACCACACGTTTTTTCATAGAAGACCTCAAGCCCGGCATTCAATAATCCTTGACGAATGCTGACACAGTCGGTCACGTTAAAGCCCATGGCCCAAGAACCGACCACTTCCTCCGGCAGATCCGCCAGCTCACCGATCAGAGCCACACGACGGCTTTGGTCTATCGGGAGAATGTTGTCTTCGTTTTTCAACAGAACAATGGAACGGCGGGCGGTTTCCCGCGCCAGTTCAATATGCTCATCCGGCAAAACATCATACAAAGACATTTTTTCCTGGCTGACGTAAGGATGATCAAAAAGGCCGAGTCCCATCTTGATCCGCAGGATACGTCGGACGGCATCATCGAGAAGCTCCGACGGAATGTCGCCCTGCTCAACCAGCTTTTTCAAATAGGTGCTGTATGCGTGGGAATTCATATCCATATCCAGTCCGGCCAGACAGGATTTGAGCGCGGCCTCTTCCAAATCGGCGGTGCTGCCGTGCCGGATACAGTCGTCAATGGAATTGGCATCACTGACCACAAAGCCGGCAAAACCGAGCCGCTCCTTGAGCAGATCGCGCAGAAGGAATTCGTTGATGGTACAAGGCACGCCGTTATAGTCGTTGAAGGCCGACATGACTGTGGCGGCACCGGCTGCGACACCGGATTGGAAAGGTGGAAGATAAACGTTGTAGAGCAGGCTGTCGGCCATGGAAACGGTATTATAGTCCTGACCGCTTTCGGCGGCGCCGTAGGCGATGTAATGCTTCAGGCAGGCAGCAACATGATCGTCGGCGCCGGGCGCGTTGCCCTGTAGACCCCGGACTTTGGCTCGAGCATAAACCGAAGCCAGAAAAGGGTCCTCTCCCGGCGATTCGGCGATCCGCCCCCAGCGGGCGTCGCGGGAGACATCGAGCATAGGGGAAAATGCCCAGTGAATGTTGTGTGACCGAGCTTCGCGCGCGGAAATCCGGGCGGTTTGAGCAAAAATGTCTTCGTCCCAGATACAGGCTTCGGCCAAGGGAATCGGGAAGACGGTCTTAAAGCCGTGAATGACATCAAAGCCGAAAATCAGAGGGATGCCCAAGCGGGATTCCTCAACGGCAATACGTTGTAATTCATTTGCTTTGGTTGGGTTGTTCAGCAAAAAAGACCCGATCTTACCGGCTCTGATTTGGTCTTCACGGTAATCCATCTCGGCATTTTGCATGATTTTCTTAAATTCCTCCTGACCGATGCGACCCTCGGTCAGCATTTCAATCAGTTCAGGAAAGGGCAGGTCAAAACCACCAACGATGGAAGGAGACAGCTGGGTCATTTGTCCGATTTTCTCTTCCAAAGTCATCTTGTCAATCAAGTCATCGATGCGTTTTTCATTGTCCGGAATCAGCCAGAAATTTGTCATTTTATCTAATCCACCCTTTATTGGTTGATCGGCAAGGTCATTATAACCATTCCGGCAAGAGCAGGCAAACAGGACAAATCCATCAGGCAACCGTGTTGCCGGTCGACTGGCATCCCGGTCTTAATCTGTGCTATCATACGCTGGTGGTTGTTTTTAAAAAGCGGATTTCCGGATCAAGACCGAGGGAGGCTGTTCATGATTCGTACGTACCAGACCATTGTCGAAATATTTGATTTTGGCCCTTATGTGACCAAAATAATCTGTCCGTTGCCGTTTGCCGTTCCGGCCGCCGCCGTGACAAATGATACGTTTAATGTTTATGTGGAACGACGCGATCGCCAAACCGGTGACATCATGCTGTTGCCCAAGGACTTTTTTTCCGCTGAACGCCTGCCTTCCAAAGGTTATTGCCCGGTTCAATCCGCATATCCATCTGATGCGGACGGCAATCTCGTTGCTTGTGGCTCTTTTGTGACGCTGGAATTGAAGGTTCACCCGGATCTGCGGCTCAATTCCCGTATTGCGGCCCAAACCCACAATACCTTTATTTTCAATGATTTCCGCATGACGCAAAACAAAGCGATTGTCGTCGGTGAGCAGGAACTGGTCGGTTTGGTCTTCGATCGCCACAGTTTTGAACGGTTCGATGCCGCTGAGGGTTGGATCAACCACCGCTCGTCCTGGTCGGAAATGCCCCTTGGCTACGGGTATTTCCCGCCGAGAATCGGCCATGGCCTGCGACCGCTGATCATTTGGCTGCACGGTGCCGGAGAAGGCGGCCGGGAAACCCGGATCGCCTATTTGGCCAATAAAACCGTCAATCTGGCCTCGGATCGGATACAAGCTTATTTCGATGGCGCCTATGTCTTGGCGCCGCAGGCTCCGACCATGTGGATGGACGATGGCAGTGGTGAGTATACGCAAAGCGGACAATCCATGTACAGTGAGGCGCTCAAAGCTCTGCTTGACGAGTTCGTTCGTTTGCATGGGGATATCGACCTTCAGCGAATTTATATCGGTGGCTACTCGAACGGTGGTTTTATGACCATGCGAATGATCATTGATTATCCCGATTATTTTGCCGCGGCCTTTCCGGTTTGCGAAGCCTTGTATGATTCCACCATTTCCAAAGAGAACATTGCCGCCATCAAGCACATACCGATCTGGTTCACTCATGCTAAAAACGATACCGTGGTCAAGCCGATGTTAACCACTGTTCCGACTTATGAACGACTGGTCGCTGCCGGCGCGGAAAATGTTCATTTTTCTTATTTCGACAACGTAGTGGACACCAGCGGTCTGTTCCGGGACGATTCCGGCCGGCCGTTGGAGTTCTTCGGTCATGCCACCTGGCATTACCTGCTTAATGATGATTGTCGTCTGGATTATGATGGCCGGCCGGTGACGATCGATGGTCGCGAAGTGACGTTGCTGCAATGGCTGGCGCGGCAAACCCAATAAACCCCATGGCAAATTTGCACAAATCGGCATCCCGAAATGCCTTTTTTTCGTTACAGCTTCCAATTATCCACCGGAACAGGCCCTCGTTGGATTGACAAATAACCTTGATGATGATACTCATATGGTTATGTGTTTGACCTGAATTGATACAGGAGAAAAGTGATGAGCCGAGTCTATAATTTTTCTGCCGGTCCTTCAATGCTTCCGGAGAAAGTGTTGCAAATCGCTGCGGGAGAAATGAGCGATTACCGTGACAGCGGTATGTCGGTCATGGAGATGAGTCATCGGTCGGCTGTATATGAAGGTATCATCCAAGACGCTCAAGCCGTCCTGCGCTCGGTCATGCAAATTCCGGATGATTATCAGGTGCTGTTTCTGCAAGGCGGAGCCACGACCCAATTTTCTGCGGTACCGTTAAATCTGTTGCGCCATTCGGGCAATGCGGACTATGTCATCAGCGGCCAGTTTTCACAAAAAGCCTATGAGGAAGCCAAACGTTACGGCGATATCCGCATCTTGGCGTCGGGCCGGGACAACAATTTTTTGCGTATTCCGCAGGTTGAAGTTGCCGATATTCGCCCGGATGCCGACTACGTTCACATTTGCCTTAACAACACCATTTTCGGCTCGAAATTTGCCAAGATTCCGGACACCGGCTCGATTCCCTTGGTTGCGGATGTCTCATCCTGTATTTTATCGGAGCCGATTGATGTGTCGCGCTTCGGACTGCTCTACGCCGGAGCTCAGAAAAACATGGGGCCGGCCGGACTGACCGTGGTCATCGTTCGCGAGGATCTGATCGGCAAGGCGCGGGAGATCACCCCGATTATGTTGGACTACAAAGTTGCCGCCGACAACCACAGCATGTACAATACGCCGCCCTGTTACGCCATTTACATTTGCAAACTGGTGCTGGAATGGATTCGCGATGATATCGGTGGATTGGATAAAATGGCCGAGATCAATAAGCGTAAGGCTGGAAAATTATATAATTTCATTGATTCATCCCGGCTTTTTACCGCCCCGGTAGAGGTTGATTCGCGCTCGATGATGAATGTCGCTTTTGTCACCGGAGATGCCGAGCTGGACCGCAGATTCTGTCTGGAAGCCGAGCGGCGCGGTTTGGTCAACCTCAAAGGACATCGCAGTGTCGGCGGTATGCGCGCGTCGATCTACAACGCCATGCCGGAGGCCGGTGTCGATGCTTTGATTACATTCATGAAGGAGTTTGAAACGTCATGTTCAAAATAACCGTGCTCAACAAAATCGCCCCGATCGGATGGGATAACTTGGATCGAGAGAAATATGAAATCAGCAATGATCTGGAAAATCCCGACGCGATCCTGGTGCGTTCCGCCAACCTGCTGGACATGGAATTTCCGGATTCGTTAAAAGCCATTGCCCGCGCGGGAGCCGGCGTCAACAACATACCGGTTGATCGTTGTTCGCAACGGGGAATTGTTGTTTTCAACACCCCCGGCGCCAATGCCAATGCGGTTAAGGAGCTGGCCATCGCAGCCTTGTTGCTGACATCCCGCGACATCATCGGCGGTGTCAACTGGGTCCATAGTCTGCCTTTGGATTCCGATATCATCAAAGAGGTCGAAAACGGCAAAAGACGATTTGTCGGACCGGAACTCTATGGTAAAAGACTGGGTGTGTTCGGTCTGGGCGCCATCGGCGCCTTGGTTGCCAATATCGCCACCGAGCTGGGAATGAAAGTGTACGGAAACGACCCTTATCTGACGGTCGAAGGCGCTTGGCGTTTGAACCACAGCGTCCGCCGGGCCGCCAGCATGGACACCATCTTTGAAAAATGTGACTACATTGCTTTGCATGTTCCCTCGACGCCGGAAACCAAAGGCTTTATTAACGCCCAAACACTGGCGACCATGAAAGACGGGGTCCGAATCATCAATCTGTCGCGGGGTGATTTGGTCAATGATCGTGACATGGCGGCCGCGCTGGAAAGCGGTAAGGTTGCCTGTTATTTGACGGATTTTCCGTCCGCGGAAATACTCGGGATGAAAAATGTTATCGCTATTCCCCATCTGGGAGCCTCAACCCCGGAAAGCGAAGATAATTGCTCGATTATGGCGGTCAATGAAGTGATCGATTATCTGGAAAACGGCAACATCCGCAACAGCGTGAATTTCCCCGACGTAATCAATCGGAAACACGGCGACGAGAGCATTTGTATTATCCACCACAATGTGCCCAACATGCTGGCGCAGATCTCCAGTGCGCTGTCTGCGGAAGGACTGAATATTGAGAACCTGTCCAGTCGCAGCAAGAAGGACGTGGCCTATTCGGTGTTTGAAGTTGCCGGTTCCTGTCCGCAATCCGTGGTCGAAAGACTGTCCCGCGCGCAAGGCATCATTCGGATCAACGTCATTCAAAACAACAAAAACAACAAATAGGTTCCGAACGGTTGGCGCCCGGTCTGCTTAGGGAATATAATTACGGTATCAATCAAATGGGAGCAAAGCATGGTAGATCAGCTTGAGGACAAAAATCCTTATGGCTTCAAACCGGTTTCCAGCCGACGCGTGTCCGAGGCCATCTTTGATCAAATTCGCGAGAAAATCCTAAGAGGCGAGATCCGCCCCAATGATCGACTACCGTCAGAGCGGGCGCTGATGGAGATCTTCGGGCGCAGTCGGCCGACCATCCGCGAAGCTCTGCGTATGCTTGAGCGGTCCGGCCTGATCACGACCATCCCGGGCAGCGGCGGATCGGTTGTCAAGGAAATATCCTCCCAAACCGTTGAGCAGTCCCTAGAAGGCATGGTTTTGCAAAAGAGCATCACCCCCCTCGACCTGTACGAATTTCGCACGGTTAATGAAACCGCCAATGTCGCGTGGGCTGTCGAGCGCCGCACCGAGGAAGATCTTTTGGATCTGCGCCGGATCATCAAGCGTTCCGAAGCTTGTCGTGATGATTGGGAGGAGTTTTTCGCCTGCGATATTGATTTTCACATGGCTGTGGCCCGGGCCGGCAAAAACCAGATGTCGGCCATTGTTCACACCGTCATTTCCCAACTGATCGCCGATATCATCTCTCGCGGTTTTCAGCGGCTCAGCCCGGGCGAGCGCGCCAAGCACCGTCGCAATGTGATTGTCAATCACAAAGCATTGTGCGATGCCATCGCCCGACAAGACAAGAAAAAAGCCGAAGGGATTATTGTCAGTCACCTTGATGAGTTTCGTCACTTTATGATCGAGGAAAATCTGGCGGATCAGCAACCGGTTTGAACCGGACTTTACACCGGCGACATTTGATTTTTCCATTGACCAAGTCATGCGGAGCGGTTATAATTTGATCTAACTGGTCTGACCAGTTGACAGGCTATAGATATTAAATGAACAAATAAAATGATTGATACAGGAAAGGCGGGTTCAAAGAATGAAGATCGAAATCATGACCGGCAATGAGGCCATTGCGCGAGGTGCGTACGAAGCATCCTGCCATTTGGCCGCAGCATATCCCGGTACTCCCAGCACGGAAATTCTTGAAAACATAGCCGATAATTATGCGGACGATATCAACAGCCGCTGGGCCTCCAATGAAAAGACCGCGTTGGAAATAGCCGCCGGCGCGTCGATCGGCGGTATGCGCGCATTGGCGGTTATGAAACATGTCGGCGTCAACGTCGCCGCCGATCCCATGTTTACTTTGGGCATGACCGGTGTGGAGGGCGGTTTGGTTATCGTGTCCGCGGACGATCCTGCCTGCCATAGTTCCCAAAATGAGCAAGACAACCGCTTGTATGCTCCTCATGCCAAACTGGCCATGGTCGAGGCTTCCGACAGCCAAGAATGCAAGGATTATGTCAAGGCGGCCTTTGAAATCAGTGAAAAATTTGATATTCCGGTTCTTTTCCGCATGACCACCCGTGTTTGTCATGCCAAAAGTCTGGTGAAACTGTCCGACCGTCAAGAGGTGGCGGTTCGTAAATATGAGGGCAACCCCCGGAAATATTCCATGTTGCCGGCCAACGCCCGCGTTCGCCACGCCAAACGGGAAGAATTGCTGGTCGAGCTGGAAGAATACGCCTGCACTTCGCCGCTTAATCGCATTGAATGGGGTAAGAGCAAAAAAATCGGAATTGTTACCTCCGGCATCTCCTACCAATATGCTCGGGATGTGTTCGGCGATGAGGTGTCTTATCTCAAGCTGGGGTTGACCTATCCACTGCCTAGCAAGCTGATTCAATCTTTCTGCGAGGATGTGGAAACCATTTATGTCATTGAGGAAAATGAACCGTATCTGGAAAATAAGGTTCGCGCTTTGGGCTTTGCCTGCGTCGGCAAAGACAGGCTGCCGTTGTTGGGCGAATTGAACACCGGCATCGTACGCAAAGCTCTGACCGACCAGCCCGATCCGGAGGTCTACAAAAGCGAGATTTCCGCCCCGCCTCGTCCGCCGGTTCTTTGTGCCGGTTGTCCCCATCGCGGCTATTTTAATGCTCTGCGGAAACGCAAGCGTGACATTGTCGCGGTGGGAGATATCGGTTGTTACGCTCTCGGCATCAACGAGCCGTTCAATGGCTTTGATATTTCCATTTGTATGGGATCCGGTTTTACCGTGCCGATCGGCCTAGCCGAAGCCCTGAAAAAGCAAGGCGACCAACGCAAGGTGTTCGGTATGCTGGGCGACTCAACGTTCTTCCATTCCGGAATGACCGGACTTGTCGACGTTGTGCACAGCAATGCCAACGTGGTGCTTTGTATTTTGGATAATGACATTACGGCCATGACCGGTCATCAGGCCAACCCGGGAACAGCTCGCTCCCTTACCGGCGAGCCCGCCCGCGTGGTCAGCATCGAAGCCATGGTTCGCGCCACCGGAATTGAAGAGGATCGCTTGCGCATTGTCAATCCGATCGATCAGACGGCTATGGATGCCGCGATCGATGCCGGTATCAAGGCCGAGGGACCGTTTGTCATCATTACCCAATATCCCTGTGCGCTTATTAAAGAGGTTGCCAGAACTTTTGTCGGTAAATATTGTGTCATTGATCAGGACAAATGCACCAAATGCAAATCGTGTCTCCGGATCGCCTGTCCGGCCATCGCCCTGAAAGATGGCGTTATCCAGATTGTCGACCGTCAAGCCTGCACTGCCTGCGGCCTTTGTATGCAGGTGTGCAAATTTGGTGCAATCAGCAAGGTGGGTGAATAATTATGCGTAAAAATATCCTTCTAATCGGTGTCGGCGGCCAGGGAACCATCCTGACCTCCAAAATCCTTACGGCCGGATTGGTCGAACTTGGCTTTGATGTCAAAATGAGCGAGATCCATGGCATGTCGCAGCGTGGCGGCAGCGTCACCACCCAGATTCGTTACGGGGAGAAGATCTATTCCCCCAACATCGGCGAGGGTGAAGCCGATATCATCGTGGCTTTTGAACGATCCGAAGCTCTGCGTGGTCTGCCTTTCCTCAAACAAGGCGGTACCATTATCGTCAACGAGCGCGAGATTTACCCCTTGCCGGTCATGACCGGCGCCATCGCGTACCCGGATAATATTATTGAAAATCTGCAAAAAACCGTCGGCAATGTTTTGTTTCTTGAAGCCGATCGTATTGCCACCGAATTGGGCAACATCCGGGCGCAAAACATCGTTTTGCTCGGTGCCCTCGTGGCATTTCTGTCCCTTGACGGTATTGACTGGAGTGAGCTGGTCGGCGAGATGGTTCCGCCCCGGGCAAAAGAATTGAACCAGAAAGCCTTTGCCGCCGGCTTCGATTTCTACCGGGCCCACACAGCCAAAGCCTGAGTTATTACCAAAAGCCGGCGGGACAACAGAGCCTGCCGGCTTTTTCCAATTCAAGGAGGAAGCGCCGATGAGCTACCACATCCTGGCCATCAACCCGGGATCAACAACAACAAAAATTGCTTATTATCAGGACAGCCGGATGCAATGGGTTAAGAATATCGAGCATGATCAGTCCGATCTGGCACCGTTCAAAACCATTTATGACCAGTATCATATGCGCCGGCAGCTGGTTCTGGATACTATGGCCGAACAGGGCACATCGACCGCGGTTCTCAGCGCGGTTGTCGCCCGCGGCGGTTTGCTTCCTCCTGTTGAGGCAGGGGCCTACCATGTTAATCAGGCCATGATGGATACTTTGCGTTATCGGCCGGCCAACGAGCACGCTTCCAATCTGGGCGCCGTTCTGGCTTGGTCGATCGCTGAGCCGCTGGGCATCCCGTCATTTATTTATGACCCGGTCACGGTGGACGAGCTGGAAGATATTGCGCAGATTACCGGCCTTAAGGAAATGCGCCGTGTCGGTATGGGTCATAATCTCAATATGCGTGCCGCCGCCATCAAGTTCGCCGATTCCCAAAATCGGCCATATGAAGAGCTGAATATTCTGGTGGCTCATCTGGGTGGCGGAATCACACTCAGCCTACACAGCGGCGGACGGATCATCGACATGATTTCCGATGATGAGGGTCCCTTCTCGCCGGAGCGCGCCGGTGGCCTGCCCGGCTTTCAGGTGATCAAGATGGCGACGTCCGGCGCTTATAACTACAAAGAAATGATGGAAAAAGTTCAGCGACAGGGCGGATTGAAGGCATATTTCGGCACATCTGATACACGTCAGGTTGAGGCCAGGATCTCCCAAGGCGATGATTACGCGCGATTGATTTTGGAAGCCATGGCGCACAATGTGGCCAAAAACATCGGCAAACTTGCCGTGGTTGTCCGCGGAAAGGTCGACGGAATTGTCTTGACCGGAGGAATCGCCCATTCTCGGTTGATCACCGACTGGATCACGGAGCGGGTTTCTTTTATCGCCCCGGTGACCATTCTGGCCGGTGAAAACGAAATGGAATCATTGGCCTTGGGTGTCCTGCGTGTTCTGCGCGGAGAGGAAAAAGCACGAACTTTCACCGAAGGACGAGAAGGAGAATAATAATGATGAAAGCTAAAATTGTCAGCACGGTTCCCAGGTCAAGATTTGAATTGTTCAAAGTCGAGATTCCCGATCAATGGGAGGTTGACTTTGTCGATTATCCTTTGCCGGAGGAGGCTTTGATCGAAGCTTTGCGCGACGCGGATTTTTTGCTGGTCGGTTCGGTTCATCATGTCAGCAGCGCCGTTATTCATGCCGCCCCCTCGTTAAAAATGATCCACACAGAGGGCGTCGGCTTTGACAAGGTCGATGTGGAGGCCGCCCGCGCGGTGGGGCTGCCGGTTTGCAACAATCGGGCGGTCAACAATGTTTCGGTTGCCGAACACACAATCGGTCTGATTCTGGCGGCTTTGAAAAGAATGGTTTATTCTGATCGCGAGATCAAGCGCGGCGATTTTACCGCTGTCCAGACACAGCTGCGCACCGAAGGCATCCATGAACTCAGGCACCAACATGTGGGTTTGGTCGGTTGCGGCGCGATTGGGCAGGAGGTGGCTCGCATGCTGGGGGTATTTGGCTGCAAGGTCAGTTATTTCGATACCTATCGACCCTCCCCTGAACGCGAGCGCGCGCTGAACATTTCCTATTTGGAATTGGATGACCTGCTCGCTCAATGCGATATTGTCAGCCTGCATGTTCCGGTTTTGCCGGATACCGTCAACATCATCAATGCGCGTGCCCTTGGCCTGATGAAAGATCATGCCATTTTGGTCAATACCTCGCGAGGTGAACTTATTGATCAGCCGGCCGCCGCGTCGGCCTTGGAAAGCGGTCGGCTGGGCGCTCTGGCCATTGACACCCTCGCCCCGGAACCGCCGGCCAAAGACCATCCGTTTTTGACGCTCACCCCTGATGCAGCCGACCGGTTGATCATTACGCCCCACGTTGCCGGCACTACGGCCGAAGCTTTTACCCGTATGCTGCAATGGGTGATTGCGGATTTCCAAGAGGTTCTGGCCGGTCGATTGCCCGACCGTGTTTGTAACGGTGTAACCGAACTGCGTTAAATGCCAAGCGAGGAGGATACCATGATCCGTTGTTTTGCCGACCTGTATGCAGCTATCCATCAACACCCTCGTGTCACCATCGGCGTCGCCGCCGCCCAAGACAAGGAGGCGCTGCTCTGCGTGAAAGCTGCGTACGATAAGGGCATTGCCGAGGCGATTTTGGTTGGCGATGAAGATCTGATCCGACCACTGATTGAAGAAGTCGGCCTGCCCGAAACCATCCGTGTGGTCAATGAACCGGATGTCAAGCAGGCCGCATGCACAGCCGTCAGGCTGATTCGCGCCGGCGAGGCCCAGATCCTGCTCAAAGGCAGTCTCAACACATCGGATTATCTGAAAGCCGTGCTCAATCCCGACATCGGCCTGCGCACGGGGCGTCTCTTGGGCAGTCTGGCGGCTTATCAGTATCCCGGTGGCAGCAAACTTCTTTTTGCCACCGATACCGGTGTCAACATTCTGCCAAATTTTGATGAAAAAAAACAGCTGCTGCAAAATGCCTTCGCCGCCATGAAAAAAATGGGCATTGATCGTCCGAAGGTGGCTTGTTTGGCCGCCAACGAAAATGTCAACCCTAAAATTCCCAGTACGGTCGACGCCCGTCGGCTTCAGGAGCATTTCACAGCCGACCCTTCCTTTGCGGGAATCATCGAAGGTCCGGTGGCCATGGATGTGGCGCTCAGCGCCGAAGCCGCCCGCCACAAAGGTCTGGACAGCAACGTGGCCGGTGACGTTGATCTGCTTCTGTTTTCCAGTGTCGATGCCGGAAACATTTGGAGCAAATCGCTGATTCACTTCGCCGGCTTTAGTATGGCCAACGTTATTTTGGGCGCGACCCACCCGGTTGTTCTGGTGTCCCGCGCCGACACCGCCGAGATCAAACTCAACTCCGTTGCTCTAGCCTGTCTTTTGGCGGCGCGGGCAGACCACTGACCGCCAAGAAAGAATATAAAAGGAGTATGTGGGCGATGGCTTACACTAATTTTCAACAGATTATCGATGAAATTCAGAGGAGCTCTCTGACCAAACGACTGGCGGTTGCCGCCGCCCACGACGAGCAAACTTTGGAGGCTGTCTTTCGCGCCAGGCGTGACCGAATCGTCGAGCCATTGCTTTTTGGTGAACCGGAAAAAATCAAAGCCATCAGCCGCAAGCTTGGCGAATCGATCGCCGATGAGGCTATTTTTCCGGCGGTTGATGACGCCGAAGCCGCCCGTCTCGCGGTTGCCGCCATCCGTGACAATCGATCCGACATCCTGATGAAAGGCAAGCTGGATACCGCCGTGATCCTCAAAGCCGTCGTCAACAGGGAACATGGGTTGGGCAAAGACCGGATCATGTCGATGTTGGTCTTTCATGAAATGCCGTCTTACCCGAAACTCTTGGCGGTGACCGACGGGGGAATGTGTCTTTACCCCACTCTTGAGGAGAAAAAACAGATTTTGATCAATGCTGTTGAAATGATGACCTTGATGGGTTACAAAAATCCGAAGGTTGGCGTGTTGGCCGCCATTGAAAAGGTCAATCCGAAAATGCCGGAGACCGTTGATGCCGACCAGCTGAAACAGATGAATATTCGTGGTGAAATCACCGATTGTATCGTTGAGGGGCCGATTTCTTACGATTTGGCCATGAGCCGCGAATCAGCCGCCATCAAAGGTTTTTCCAGTCCGGTGGTCGGCGATGTTGACCTGCTGGTCGTGCCCGAAATCACAACCGGCAATGTGCTTGGAAAATGCCTGGTATATTCAGCCGGAGCCAAAATGGCCGGCATCGTCGTCGGCGCCCGGGTCCCGATCGTGTTGACCTCGCGCGGCGCGCGATCCGAAGAAAAGTATAGATCCCTCGTCTTGGCAGCTCTGGCCGATCGTTGCTACGATGAAGCGTAACGAATCATTGAACTACTCCAGGATGGCCGCCGCTTCCTTGAGCAGATCGATAATTTCCAGATGCTGAGGACAGGCCTGTTCACAGGCACCGCATTCAATGCAATCAGAGGCTTTGCCGCCACCGCCTGTGACCCAATTGTAGGCATTGCGGCTGCCGGTGAGATTGCCATAGACTTTGTAATCATTGACCAAACGGAAAACACCGGGAATATTGATTTGCTGCGGACAACCGTCAAGACAATATCGGCAGTCGGTGCAGGGAATAACCGGGATGTTGCTTAGGATATCCATGACTTGATCGATGACCAGGCGATCGCCATCGGTAAAGGGAACAAAAGAAGACATGGTTTCCAGATTGTCTTCCATTTGCTCCAGATTAGACATACCGCTGAGCACGGTGATCAAGCCGTCCAATGAGGCCGCGTAGCGCAGTGCCCATGCGGCGGCCGAATCGTCCGGACGGACGGCTTTAAACAGTCCCATGACCTCTTGGTTCATGTCGGCCAGAAAGCCTCCTTTGATCGGCTCCATGATGACGATCGGCTTGCCCAGCCGGCGCGCCACCTCGTAGCAACGTCGGGACTGGGCTCGGCTGTCTTCATTTTCCCAGTCGGCATAATTAATTTGCAACTGCACGAACTCGACTTCCGGACGAGCGGTCAAGATTTCTTCCAGAACCTCCGGTGTGTCGTGAAAAGAAAAACCGGCGTGACGGATCAAGCCTTCGGCTTTGACTTGACGCAGAAAATCCCAAGCGCCGATGGTCTCCGAATGCTTATATTTTTCCTGATCAAGGGCATGCAGGAGATAAAAATCGAAATACCCGGCTTCGGTTCGCGCCAGCGATGTCTCAAACAATGGGCGCAGGTCGGCTTGCGTTTTGGCAAGACCCATGGGCATTTTGTCGGCCAATTGGAAGCTGTCTCGAGGGTAGCGGCGAACCAGAGCGTCCCGGGCCGCCATTTCGGAATTACCGTTGCCATAAACATAGGCGGTGTCAAAATAAGTGAACCCTCGTGCCATGAAACGATCGGTCATAGCCGTAACTTGTTCAATATCAATGGCGGCTGACGGGCTGGTCGGGCCAAGGGTGGGCAGACGCATGAGTCCAAAACCGAGCTTGGGGATGTCTTGCCCAAGGTAAGATGTCTTCATGTATGGTTCCTCCTGGATGAATATCAATTGAATCTTAAATCATGAACGGTTTTTACCAAACCATTCTTGGCCATAGACCTTGATCTCATCAAGATAGATGCGTTCAACTTCCGGATGAATGGCAAATAGATTAGGCATGCAGGGAATAAAGTAATTTTGCGGGCAATAGGTATCGATGCAGCGGCGCACTTCATCACGAATGACCTGTTCATCGTAATCCGGATGATCGATGACCTGGGCATCGATCCCTCCCATTAAAGCCATACGGCCGTCCAGCTTGCGTTGGATAGCGACGATATCGTTTTGTGGAATGACGCCTTGCCAAATGTCGATTCCCATCTCAGCCATATCCTCGACGATGGGTTCGCAGAAGCTGTCGGAATGATGCATGAAAATAATGCCGGCGGACTTGACAAAATCAACGATCCGCTGGTGCTGGGGCTTGATGATCGCCCGCCAGACTTCGGGAGCAAGGAATAAATTATGTTTGCTGCCCCAATCATCGTGGTAATGGATGACATCGGGTTTGAGCTTGTCGATCACGCGTTCCAAATGGCCGATTTTCCAATCAGCCAGTGCCGTAACCAGGCCGGTCATGGCTTCCGGTTCCAGCATATAATTGCACAGAGCGTCCTCAAAACCCATTAAGGCATGGGACAATTCGAAAATACCGGCAAAGATCATGGGCATGACCATGGATTGGCTGCGATCCACTTCGGCCGCCACACGTTGGGCGAAAGACCAATCGTGGCCATCCAGCTCCGGGAACTTAACAAAATCCTCCCAACAGGTAATATCTTTGATAACCAGATTATCCGCTGTGTGCAGAGGAATTGCAGCCGGTGCGCCGGTCTGCAGGATCCATTGCACGCCCCAGGCATCGTAATAAGGCTCGTCCAAGGTTTTTTTGATGGGCTGGATACTTCCGCTGATCGCATCAAACAGAAAGACCGAACCGGGAAAAGAGCCGGAAAAAGGCTCCCAAGGTTGCGGGATCCAAGCGGGATTGTCATTGTTGATGGTACGGAGCCAGTTTTCTTTCTTATTCATGGCGAATATCCTTTCAAAGATAAGATTTGCACCGAAAGAGTGAAGGTCGATCCGCTTGTCCGCCGCAATCGCCTGTCAACCGATGAGTCTTCTCATCATGACATGGTGGCGGCGAACCTGCTCGATCTCATCGGGCTCTTCGGCACCAATATAGAGACGCTGCCCTTCAAACTCACTGCAGATGTAACCATTATAACCAATATCCTTAAGAACGGCGATTGGAGATTGGTAATCGATGCCGGTCTCGTTGCATTGTTCATCCATATCGTAAAATTTTCCGTGACAGTGAATAATGTACGAGGCATAGTCACGCATCCGATCCGGCTGACTGAAACGATTGCGCGCCCAAGACATGGCCACGCCGGTTTCGGCCTGTCCGCCCCCCATTTCTTTGACGATGCCAAGCAAAAACTCGGTTGGCTTATTGTCGGCGCAGGCCACCGCAATCGCCTCCAGAATGTGAGGATCGGCTCCTTTTTGCAGGGCATTGGTCAGAAGCTTTCGCGCCGGTCGTTTGGCAAAAATACCAAAATCGATAATCAGACCGGCAAATCGGCTGCCGTTTCTGACGACCATATCCATATATTCCACTGTCCAACGGGAGTTGAGTGTCATTGGCGCGTGGATTTCCAGTCCCATCTTTACACCGTAGTGCTCGGCGAACGGCAGGCTGGCTTCGACGATTTCCTTGCGAACCGGGCACAGGACACGAAGGGTTTTAAAGCCCAAACGAGATGCCAATTTGAGATCCCGAGCCATCTGGTCAACCTGCTCGCGCTTGGTCAGAATACGGTTTTTATAAAGCATCCAGTCGATAAAAGAATCCATGCAGGTGGGTTCGGTTTGATATTTTTCCATCCATGCGAACCAGCGTTCGACATCCGCTTCGGATGGATCAGGATAAGAGCCAACCGGCATCTGCTCGGGGATCAGCTCTACTCCATGCGCCCCCACCACATTGGCGGTTGCGTCGATCAGCTGCTCCAGATTTTTTTGGCCGGTATAATAAGCCTGTTGATAACTGTAAAAGGAAACCCCTAATTTGATGCCCATGGATAAAGCTCCTAGTCTTTCATTTAACCGCCCATCGGACTGACGTTTTCCAGAACAACCGTGAAAGGACGCGTGCCGCCCATGTAGCTGATGCGGATGGAGACCGTGACCTCGATTCGATGCATACCCAAAGGGATTCCTCCCGGAAGCGGCACAAAGACGGTTGCTTTCTCGCCGAACTCCCAACGAAAGGTGGTCTGGGTCTCCATTTCCTTAAAGGTAAAGGTTTCGCCGCTCACCGAAAAGGTCAGCTGATCACGGGTGAACAGGCGGTCGTTGAAACGAACTTGGATGTCCTCCACCAAGCTGAGACAGACCCCCCGGTAATAGGGAATCTTCAATTTGACGATAAACCCGGTTCCGACTCCGTTCTCCACGACGCTCTGAATGTCGTCTCTGGCCAACATATGCTTTTCGTACATCGTGCTTCTCCTGCGATGATTGATTTATTTAGGGTTTGGATCGGGTTGCCGTTGAATCGCGCCAGATCAGTTCATGTTTGAAAATAACCTGCCGGGGCACATTCAGCTGCCCTTCGATCTTGGCCACCAAAAGCTGCATGGCTTCACGTCCCATGGCTTCGTAGGGCTGCCGGATGGCGGTTAGGGTGGGACGCAAAATCTCATTGATGGGCTGGTCGTCCAGTGATGTTACGGCGATCTGTTGTGGTACTGCCAGTCCTTTTTCACGAAAGACATTCAAGCAGGCAATGGCGATCTGGTTTTGCTCACAAATAACAGCATCCGGCTGTTCATCAGGGGGCAGTGCGGCAAACCGGTCGGCGATTTGAACGGCTTGGATAAAATCGTTGCGCAAAAAATTACAGTGAACCAGAAACCGCGGATCCACTTCGACTCGATTGTCCGCAAGTGCCTTGAGGAAACCTTTGCGACGACTGATAGTCATTTGGAGCATGATGTCTTCGGCGCCGGATGAAACCAAGGCAATTCGGCGGCACCCCTGCTGTAAGAGCTGCTCGGTCAACCGGTAAGTCGCGGCTTCATTATCGATGGATACCGAGCAGGCGTTCGGCATATTGACGGCGCTACCGCACTGCACCATGCTGAAGGTTCTGTTGACCTCGGCCATAATGTCTTCTTCCATCATGTTCATAAACAGGATTCCGCTGGCCATGCCGTTTTTGATTCGCCGGCCGTAATCCTGTTTTCCAAAATGGCGTGTGTGCATCAGGATTACTTCATAATCCAGCTGTGCCGCCGCCCGATAAATACCGTTGAGCATCGGCTCGACAAACCCGAGACCTGCGACCAGAACAGTTTTGCTGCGCGCGTTACGCAGATTACGGCCCATGATATTCGGTTCGTAATCCAAGGCCTTGACCGCCTTGAGAACTTTTTCCCGTGTTTGGGCGCTGACCGGATAATTGTTGTTTAGGGTCCGTGACACGGTCATGGCCGACACGCCGGCCAGCCGAGCCACATCTTTGATTGACGCCATGACCTATTCCTTGCCAAGGTATTTTTGATTCATAACGCGGCCTCCTGCGAAACTGCGGTTTCGGATAGATAACGATACCTATGCTAAAATGATAAATAGTAGCTTAGGGGATGTCAAGAGAAATTTCCGCGGCTCGGATCGTATGGAAAGACCGCCGCCAAGCATCTATAATATATATAGGGTGACAGCGTCCGCTTAACGGTGATACGAGGTGATATGGAGTGCGTTGTTCAATTGAGGAATATTATCGTAAATTGGATCGGTCCTTGTTTATTGATAATGTCAACAAAAACTGGGCGGATCTGGATCGACCGTTGCCGATCGGATTTGGACAGACCATTTCCCAACCCAGCTTGGTTTTGGCCATGACCCAACAGCTCAACCCGCAAAGCCATGACCGCGTTCTGGAGATCGGCACCGGATCGGGCTATCAGACGGCTCTTCTTGCCGCCTTTGCCCAAGAGGTTTTCACGGTCGAGCGGATCGCCGAGCTGTCCAGCAAGGCTCGTCAGCGACTCGACCGGATGGGATTTGTCAATATCCAATATAAAATCGGCGACGGCAGCTTGGGTTGGCCGGAGTTCGAGCCTTACGACAAAATCATGGTGACCGCCGCCGCCGCCGCGATTCCGGATGAGTTGATCCAGCAGCTGGGGCTTGGCGGGCGCATGATCATCCCGGTCGGCCCGCCCGGAATGCAGGAACTCTTATTGGTCAAGAAGAGCCGGCAGGGACAGGTCACAAGCCGAATCCTTGAGCAGGTGGTTTTTGTTGAATTGAAAGGACGCTACGGCTGGGGCACCGGTGATTGACCCGTAACATGGCGTCGGGAAATGATCAGGATGCTGCTGCTTCCTGTTCTCGTGTGTGGGTCAGGTTTTTGATCCAGCGGAAGCGGTTGACTTTTACCACGGCCACTAGGCATTTAAGCACTTGGTCGGATTTCAGGCAGGCAAAAACAATGATGGGTGATGCCTGAAAAACATAGGCTGCGATGGCCGCTGAAGGGATGACAATCAGCCAAACAAAAATCAAATCATTGATCAGTACGAAATGGATGGCGCCGCCGGCGCGGACAATGCCGGTCAGTGACGGCATCTGGTAGGCCATGCCCACAGCCGTAACCGACAGCACGGTCAACATGCCAAGGGTCATGGTCATGGTTTCCGGTTGCAGATTCTTGTACACCAACGGCAGGAGATCTTTGGCGAAAAAGAGCAGAATGCCGGTCGCCAAGCCGACGGCGACAAAGAGAATCTGTAAAGTCCGAGCATATTCCTTGACCTTGGGAATGTCGCCTTGACCGACGGTCTGGCCAATAACAACCGCCGAAGCTCCTGCCATTCCGTGGATCGCCACACTGAAAATCTGAAAAACAGTATTGGCCACACTGACCGAGGCGGTGGCGGTGGCACCCAAGTGACCGATGATAAAGCCCTGAGCCGCAAGATTGAAGCCCCAGAAAATGTCGCCGAGGATGACCGGCAGGCCGTAACGAAAAAAGCGCCTTAACAGCTCGGCTTCGAAGAGCAGAAGATCCGCCGGACGCATCTGCAGTTTCCGGTCAAACCGGGTGACATAGACAAATATAGCAACGGTTTCGAGAATGCGAGCAATCAGCGTGGCAATGGCCGCGCCACGCACTCCAAGAGCCGGCGCGCCGAGATTGCCGAAAATCAGCACCCAGTTGAGGAAGACATTGACGGCAAAGGTCATGATGGACAAATAGAGCCCGATGCGAACGTTTTCCACGCAGCGCATGGAAGCCACCAGAACCTGTGTGATGCAAAAAAAGATATAAGTAAAACGGATAACCCGCAGGTATTCCAAAGATGCCGCCACAACACCGGCATCCTTGGTAAAGAAGCCCATGATTTGTTCCGGCAGGATCAAAGTGGCCAGTAAAAAAATCAAACCGGCGCCAAGGGCGAATCTTAGCGCGATGCCGATAATGATTTTGACACTGCGCCCATCCCGTTTGCCCCAGTATTGCGCTGAAAGCACAACCAAGGCAGCGCTCAGACCGACGATCAGCATATGGAGAATGGCTTGAAGCTGATTGGCGATGAAAATGCCGGAAAGAGCCAATTCTCCCAATGAACCGACCATCAGATTGTCGGTCAGGTTGACAGCGTAAGTGACGATGTTCTGCAAAGCCAAGGGCACCATCAGCAAAGCAATGCGTTTGTAGAATCCTTTTTCGCGAGTCATAATCATAAGAACACACGTCCAATCCGGATTGCAAACTTTTGTTTATGGAAGCAGTATAGCTCAGCTTTCAAATCTAATCAATTGTTTACTGAAAATTTTCACAGGCAATTGGGGGATGGGCATCGGCGCAAGCCTTTGCTAAAATAAACGGGTAACGAGGAGGTGCCAAATGACCGTAGAAACAAAAAAAAGAATGCCGATTACCGATGCGGAACTGATCGAGTTGGCAAATCAAGCCAGACAAAGGGCCTATGCGCCCTATTCCGGTTTCCATGTGGGTGCGGCTCTGATCGATGACCAAGGGCGCGTCTTTACCGGATGCAATATTGAAAATGCCTCCTACGGAGCCACCAATTGCGCGGAGCGAACGGCGATTTTCAAAGCTGTCTCCGAGGGCGGCCGGCAGATTCGAAAACTGGCGGCTATTTGTGATCAGGAGACACCCTGTATGCCGTGCGGCATTTGTCGCCAAGTCATAGCCGAGTTCGCCGCCGCTGATTTTGAGCTGTTGGCAGCCGGTTCATCGGGTAATTTCAAACGCTACACTCAAGAAGCCTTACTGCCGGACGCTTTTGTTCTGCCAACAAAACCTTGATTCTCTATGCGGTTTCCGTGTTGCCTAATAGGTGGCAGAATCCCGTTGGCATTCAGGCAGGGTAGAACCTGCATAGGGCATGACGATGACCTGCGCGTTTTCTCCCATTTTCCGTAGCGCGGCATCCAATGCATCCTGTACTGTGGCAAATGGAGTAAGAAAAATACGCCGCACCAAGCTTGGATCCAAATCCGAAACCAAATAGATATCGGCATCCTCAAGCACCAGAGCAATGGCTGCGGCCTTGTGTCCGCCCAATTCAAAACTTGTCTTTACCCGGTGAATCAGGTCCCTGGGGTGTTTGGCCTCAAGCATCCACGTTTCAAAGATCTTTCCGCCCAGCCCTTCCTTGCATGAGCCGACCAAAATGATGATGCCGCCCTTTTTTACCGCGTGCTTCGCATTGTCCAGCGCCTTCTGTGTCTGGTACAAATCGATGTCTTTGGGAGCTCCTCCCTGAGAAGCAATCACGATGTCCCCCCGATTTGCGATCGGTTTTCTATACATATCGTCCAGAAAACGACATCCGGCCCGATGGGCTTCTGTCACATCTCCGGCGGAAGCAAAGATGATTTCCTTGTGTTCATCCAGCACCACGTTTACGATGTAATCCACGCCACAAAGATTCGCTGCTTCTTCAATATCCATGCGCACGGGATTGTCTTCCAAGCGACCGGTGCAGGCATAAGGAAGAATCATCATGCTGTGGTTGGATTGGGTGGCATCCCGGCTGGAGACCCCCGGCATAATGGCCTTTGCTCCTCCCGAGTAGCCGGCGAAATAGTGGTATTCGATGTTGCCGAGACAGATGCGACGGTCTGCCCGGGCAACCAAGCGAAAGACGTCGACCGGCGTGCCGCTTTTTGTTGTTCCAAGACGGATGCAATCCGTCGGATCGCTGTCAACACAGGTGATCTCCGTCCAGGCTCGCTCTCCGGCCAGCCGCCGACGTTCTTGTTCTGTGTGCTTTCGATGATTGCCCAACGCAAACACCAGCGTGATGTCCTCCGGGCGGACGCCGGCCGCGTACAGCTCGTCCAGAAGCGCCGGCATGACCTTCGGGGTGGGCATGGGCCGGGTTAGGTCGCTGGTCACGACGACAATTTTTTCTCCGGGCTTGACCAGCTCTCGCAAAGGCGGCGCTCCGATCGGTTCGAGCAGGGCGCGGCGCACCTCCTCTTCCCCCGTAAGTTTTTTTTGAAACACATTAGGCACGAGGATATCCATTAGGTTTTTGTCATTAATGACAAAACGCTGCGCTTCGTCGCCGTAGCCAAGTTCCAACTCCATTTAATCCAACCCTCTTTCCGCCGCGGTGCGCAAAGCCTTTACCACAGGGAGTTCCTCTCCCGTCAAAAAACGAATAAGCGCGCCGCCGCCTGTGCAGATATAGGATATGCGGTCTGTTTGATCAAATCGCTTCAGGGCGGTGATGCTGTCCCCTCCTCCCACAACCGTATAGGCCTTGCTGTTCCCAAGGGCCTCCATGACGGTGCGGGTTCCCAAGGACGTTTCCTCTTGCTCAAAAACGCCCATAGGGCCGTTAAGAAACACGGTTGCGACATCCCGGATGCGACCGGCGTACATTTCGGCGGTCTTTTGCCCTATGTCCAAAGCCTCTAGATCTTCCGGCACCTCCGAAAGTGCGTAATCAATGCGCAAACCGTTCCGGCTGCCGGCAAGATCCAACGGCAAAACAATTTTATCCGGATAGTTTTTACAAAGCGTTTCCGCCGCTTCGAGAAATTTTTCATGTCCGGATTTGCGGATCAAGGCCAAGCTTCCGCTTCCGACAGGCTTCTGCGTGGCCGCCAGCATGACATTGGCCACAAGCCCGCCGGTCAGAATGGCATCGGCGGTACCGTTTTTCAGGACTGTTTCCATCATCATGAACGTGTCGGAGATTTTTGCCCCGCCCAGAATGAATAAGCAAGGGCGAGCAGGGGCCTCCATCAGCTTAGAAACTTCGCAGTATTCTCGCTCGAACAGGCGCCCCATGGCTGATGGAAGCAATTGTTCAAAGCCGCAAAGGGATGGTTGGTTCCGGTGCGCGGCCGCAAAAGCATCGCAGACATAAAGGTCGGCGAGGGGAGCCAATGTTTGCACGAGAAGGGTTTTGGATTGTTCTTCGTGGCTCAAACCGAGATTGAGCTCAAACAAGGTCTGTTCCTCACCAAGGTAACGTACATTGTCCAGCAGAAGGATCTCGCCGTCCGACAGCCGGGAAATGGCTTCCCGGGCGGCAGGGCCGCAAACGTCGTCAATGAACTTCACCGGGCGCGCCAGAAAATCCGAGAGAACTGCCGCGTGGGGCCGGGTGCTGAAAAAATTATGATATTCGATGTCGCTGCCTTGATGGGCAAGCAGAACAACCCGGGCGCCCTTATCGGACAACTCACGCACCGTCGGCACGCAACCCTTGATGCGGGTGGTGTCCCGAAGGGTTCCTTTTTCCCGGTTGATGGGTTGATTGATATCCACGCGGCAAAGCACGGTTTTTCCGCCAACGTCGAAGTCATCCAGGGTCATAATCCCAAAGCGCATGAATGGATCCCTCTCTTTATTTATAAACACAGTGTTATCTTTTGAACTTTCCAATGCCCAGATAACGGTTGGTCTCGGCGGTGCCTTCTTCCCGCGTGGCCTGCATGCCCATGGCGGCTCGTACGGCGTCCAGCGTCTCGGGGATTGTCACGGCTTCTTGGGGGATGTTGATGGCGAACATAATGTCGTTGCCGGACTCCACGACCGAATCCTCCCACAGGGCGATCTCATACATATCGCCACGGCGGTTGCCCAGATCCCGGGCATATTTAAACAAGGAGGCATTGCCCAAAAAACCCTCGGTTGTGGTGACGGTTCGGATGCGCGGATGCTTTCTGAAAACCTCGATGGCTTGTTCCTTTGTAATCTTCCGACCGTTTTTGCCGCTTGCCAGCACAGTAATAATATGTCCGTGGGTAACAGGAGTATGCACGAGAATCCCTGTGGCATGAATATGGGGCATGATGGTCATAAGGTCTACCGCCTGATGGGAGGGCGCCGTATCAATCTGAAGGGCGTTGGTCAATCCGCGATGGTAATCGCCGGGATCCGCTACCCGACGAACGATGGTGATGGCAACCTTGTCCAGTCCGAATGTCCGATCCAGGCAATCCACGGCGCGGATGAGGCCGGTGGTGTTGCAGGAGGTCAGCTTCAGATAGTCTGCACCCAGCCCCTTTTCGTAGTTGGCGTAACCATGGAAGAACACATCGGCGATGGCGTTGCTTTCTCCCCCTTGGAAAACCGCTTTGATGCCGGCCTCTTCGTATAACGTCTTGTTTTGGGCGCCGACACCGCCGGGAGAAGAGTCAAGCATGATATCCACTTTGCCCAACAGATCCCTGAAGGAACCGGCGATGGGAATGTCGTATTTTCGGAAGGCGTCCTTATCCGCGCCATCCACCAGGTAGAGATCATACTTGACGCCGTTTATGCCGATCATATCGTTTTCTCTCAATGCCCGAAGTCCTAGGCCGGGCATCAAATCCGCAATGCCTACCAGCTCCATATCACCCTGAAGGGCAACGCCATCCGCAATGCGCTGTCCGATTGTACCGTAGCCGGCGACACCGACTTTAATCTTTGACATGAAAATTCCTCCCTTTGCTTACTATCAATGAGTCGTTGTTAAAACATCAAGGGGCAGTATAGGTTTTGATCAAAGAAGTTCTGTATAAATTTCCACGATCAGCTCTCGGGTCAAGGGAACGTAGGAGTTTACCACAAGACGCTGTTGATTCTCTAATACAGAGTCCGCAAAGATCTCGATATCTTCCGGACGAAAGCCGTATTTGTGCAGGGGCTCCAGAGGCAATATTTTGTCTTCTAAAACCGCCATTTCCTCTAGGGCGTCCTCGGAGGGGCAATCCAATACTCTTCCGATCAACTGCTTCAATTCGGCCAGTTTCCCGTCAGGGTCGATTTGGTCGTATTTTTCCAATACTTTGCCGAACAACAGGTAATTGGACTCTCCATGGGGCACGTGATACGTACCGCCCAGAGGAAAACTCAGGGCATGTACCGAGGCGCAGCCGGCCTGCAAAAAGGCAATACCGGCATAACAGGATGCCGTAAGAAATTCGTCCAAATATTCCAGACGCGCTTCGGAACCGTTTTCGGAGACGCGACGCAGACCTTCCAGAATCATTTCAATGGCTTTTACACCGAAAAGCTCGCTGGTCATGGTGGCGCGGGATGGAGACAGATAGGATTCCACCGCATGGACAAGGGCGTCAATGACAGAGGAAAAAAACGGCCGATATGGCAGCGTTCGAAGCATATCCGGAATCAGGCAAACGTCGTCCGGAATAAGGAGGTCGGAGACCAATCCCAGCTTGGTGGTTTCGCCGGCCTGACCGCGCACAATGGCCACCGAAATATTTGTAACTTCCGAGCCTGTTCCACAGGTTGTGGGGACAGCCACCAGTTTCTTGGCACGCTCGACCGGCGCTTCTTTGAAGAAGATCGCATGGACCGAACCGGTGCGCCGGATGGCCAGCAGTTTGCCGATATCCATGATCGCACCGCCGCCGACCGCGATGACACGGGAGTAGCTATCTTGGTCAATGTCTGCAAAAAGATCGGTGATCATTTCCTCGGAGGGCTCACCGGCACCGTAACGCTCTTGAAAAACGAAACGGCATGGAAGCTGCAACGGCTCCATAAAGAACTGATAGATGGGCTCGTTGGTCAGCACCAAGTCATTCTCATCAAGGATAAATTCTTCGGCAAAAGAAGAAAAATCTAAAAATTTATTGAGCGTGGGTTTAAGTAAAATTTCGCGCATATAAAGGTCTCCTTTCGTGAACATATACCGGGAACGTTCAGGAGAAGCCAAGCGAACAGGTCGGTAGGGCGGCACCGACTTACCTAGTGAGTATAAATCTGCAATATTGAAAAGTCAACATTGCGAAAGGCCTATGCGAGCGTCCTACGGGTTTGTCGAAATGATTAATAAAAGGTGATTGACAAAGGATGTTTAAAGGTGTTTTAATGAAACTGTGCACGGGCACAAAGAAAAGCTGAATGCGAATCTGCTGTTTGTGGAAGATGCGAATAGCAGAGGTGATAAAATAAAAGAAAGGAGAAATTGTCCGAAAAACAACGATTCGCAGGAGAAGATGCCGGGGGTCCTGTCCGGGCAAAAGTCCCTGACAAAAGTCCTGAAGAAGTATTTATCAAAGCGAACAATCATCATGTTTGAATCGGAAAAGGTGCATATGGTGCATATGATAATGGGCGGAGAAAGGGATATAATCCGGAAAATTTGCACCATCAGTTAAGGAAAAGATAGGCCTCATCTGTAAACGGCAAGGCAGATCTTTTCTCTCGAAGAAACTTTATAGAACATGCAGAATCATGAAAACAGGAGGTACCCATAATGAAAAAAACACTATCCATTTTGCTCGCAGTCGTGTTGTGCTTCGGCTTGGCGGCGTGCGGGCCGCAGACGCCGACCGACAAGCCGGTTGTGACCACGGCACCCCCGGTGTCCACAACCGCTCCGCAACAAACAACCGAAAAACCTGACGATAAGCCCCCTGCCAGAGAACTGACGGTATGGCATATCTATGGCGAAGGTGATGCCATGCACGATACCACGATGGCTGTCATCAAAGCAGCCGAGGAGGAATTCGGCATCAAGATTAATGCGGTATCCGAAGAAACAGAGGCCTACAAGGTGAAATGCAACGCAGCTGCCTCCGGCGGAACGTTGCCTGATATCTTCCTAACCTGGGGTCGCAGTGTCATCGGTCAATTTATTGATGCCGGTGTTTTGGTGAATCTGTCGGATTATATGTCGGATGATATAGCCGAAAACGTTACGGATGGCTCTTTTGCCGAGTTCAGCAAGGACGGCAACGTATACGGCTTTACCGATGCCAACTCCGTGGGCGCGCTGTTTTGCAACACGGCTCTGTTTAAAAAGTACAACATAGACGTCATTCCCACAACCTGGGAGGAGCTGGGGGGCGTGTGCCAGGCCTTCCTCGACAACGGCGTAACGCCTTTCTGCGTGGGTGCGACCGATGCATGGACGTTGGCCATGTATTATGACATTATCGCCGTGCGCTGCGTGGGCGCTGAAAAAGTTGCCAATACCTTCCTCACAAATGATTTCTCTGATCCCGGATATTTGGAGGCTGCTCAACTGCTGGCACAGGCGGTTGAGTTGGGCTGCTTCAGAGATGATGCCATCGCCCTCAACCGGACCGAGGCTGAGGCGGATTTCTACGGTGGCCTTATTCCCATGATGATGCAGGGCAGCTGGACGGCTGCTCGCGTGTATGCCAATGCGGAGAATCCTGATGACTTTACCGCGGTTCCCTTCCCGGTTATCCACGAGGATATTGCCGGCCATTATAGCCTGACCGGCGGCGGCCAGACCGCTTTCTGCGTTTCCGCCAAGACCGCTGATCCCGCATTTACCACCAAGGTAGCCGAGTTTATCGCTCAGCGTCTTGCGGATGGCAAGTTCGCAATGGGTGGGGGTATCAGCCCCTATAAATCCACACCGAATGAAACCTCCAACGCTCTGTTTTATAAGACCTTCGAGATGTCTACCAAAGCCGAGTCCATGACCATCTGGTTTGATACCGGTTTGAATGCGGAAGTCAAAACAGTCTACTTGAATAAGTTGCAGGAACTCTTTGCCGGTGCCATTACACCTGAACAATTTATTGAAGCAATCAACAGCTTCTGATCTCTGACCGACATGTTGGAGGGGCGCGCTTTCCTTGCCGCCCCTCTCTCCATGCCGAAGGGGGCGCGTTCTCGCTCGCCTTTCCTTCAATCAAGATGGAGAAGTGATGCATGAATAAATTACTGAGCAACAAAAAGGCAATCGTTCTGTTTCTTTTTCCGGCTTTTGCAATTTTCCTGACTTTTATCATTGTGCCCTCTTCGGTTTCTCTTTATTATAGTCTGCATGACTGGAACGGCGTGGGCGCGATGACCTTCGTAGGAATCAAGAACTACGTCAGACTTTTTGTGAATAATACGGACGGATTTACATCCGCGGTCTGGCATGCCGGCCTGATTGCTCTTGCTTCCGTGTTTATCCAGCTTCCTCTCTCGTTCTGCTTTGCCAGTATTTTGGCACGACGCGTGCGCGGGGAACGTTTTTATCTGACAGTATTTTTTATTCCGGTAATTATTTCCTCCACGGTGGTGGCCCAACTGTGGCTTAAGATTTTCAATGGCAGCTACGGTTTGCTCAATTATCTGTTGACCGCCGTCGGGTTGGAAAAATGGACCCGGGCATGGCTGGCCAAGCCCCAAACGGCGTTGCCGGCGGTTATCATTCCCATCATATGGCAGTATGTCGGTTACCATATGCTGCTCATGTATACAGCCATCAAAGGCTTGTCCTCGGATATTTTTGAGGCGGCGCGCATCGACGGAGCCACTAATTTTCAGACCGCCATCAGAATCACCCTTCCAAACATTCGGCCGATTATCCGGGTTTGCGTGATCTTTGCGGTTATCGGTTCCCTCAAAAGCTACGATATTATTTTTATGATGACCAAAGGCGGACCCATCGGCGCCACCGAGGTGCCTACAACGCTGATGGTGGAAACCTTGTTCACCGCCCAACGATACGGTTATGGCAGCGCCATGGCGGTGATTATCATCCTGCTGTGCTTCCTGCTATCTTTGCTCATCAAGAAGTTCTTCAAGGTGGAGTGACGGGAGTGTGGCTATGAAAAATAAAAACAAACCGAAAAAAATGCGTATAACAGCCGGCATAACGGCGGTGCAGATCCCGTTGGCGATCTGGGCCCTGTTGCAGCTGTTCCCTATATACTGGCTGTTGGTTTTGTCTTTCAAGAGTAATCAGGAAATATTTAGCGGCAACTCCATTTCTCTCCCCACCGTGTGGCGTTTTGAAAACTATGATTTTGTCTTTCGCAACGGCAACATGGGAACCTACCTGTTTAATAGTTTCCTTGTAACACTGATAACAATTTTGTTGGTTTCGACCTTTGCGATCATGGCATCCTTTGCCATTTCCCGGATGCGGTGGCGGCTGTCGTCAGCGGTTGAAAGCATGTTCATCCTAGGTATTACGGTACCGTTGCATGCGGCGCTTTTGCCGACATTTCTCATGCTGGGCAAGATCGACCTGCTCAATACACGCTGGGCGCTGATTTTGCCTTACACAGCCTTTTCTCTGCCGGTGGCTATCCTTATCTGCAACGGCCTGATGCGCAGCATTCCCAGAGACATCGATGAGGCGGCCTTTTTGGACGGGTGCGGCATTTTCGGCGTGTTTTTCAGAGTGATTGTGCCGCTGATGAAACCCGCCATCTCCACGATTTCGATCTTTACCTTCCTGCACTCTTGGAATGAACTGTTGTTCGCGCAAATTTTAATTAATGACAAGGCTCTCAAAACATTAACAGCCGGCATCCAATCGCTGGTGGGCGAGCATTCTACCGCTTGGGGTCCTGTTTGCGCGGCATTGGCCGTTGCCTCCATCCCCACGATCATCGCCTATCTGTTCATGAGCAAGCAGGTTCAGCAGAGCATGATCGCAGGCTCAATCAAACAATAAAGCAGGTGAAAATAATGGAGCCGATTTTAGATGTAGCGCATCTCAATACAATTTTTGCGATGAAAAAGGAAGAGCAACGCTCTTATTTGGATGCCGTTGCCCAGGAACTGCGGCAGCATCCGATTCGTCATCTGGATACGGAGTGGGGTTGTCTGACGGATTTCGATTTATCGGATGAATCTTCGCTGGATGCTGCGGTGGCACAGTTGCTGGACAGCATGGACCTGACTCAGAAAATCAATCAGATGAGCGCGGACATTCCACCGAAACTGTATAAGGTTTTGTTTCCCCGATATAACTGTAAACCCTATTATGCCGGCGAAGATCTTGCGTTGAATATTCCGGCTATCAAGTTTTCCGATGGCCCGACCGGGATTGTGGCGGGCTACCATTCCACGGCGTTCCCCGTGCCCATGGCACGAGCCGCTTCCTTTGATCCCGAACTGGAGCGTCGAATCGGCGATGCCATCGGCAAGGAGGGCCGGGCATCCGGAGCGAACTTTTTCGGCGGGGTCTGCATTAATCTTTTGCGTCATCCCGCTTGGGGACGAGCGCAGGAAACCTACGGCGAAGACCCGTACCTTTTGGGAAAAATGGGCGAGGCTCTTGTCCAAGGCGTACAACGCCACATGATGGCCTGTGTTAAGCATTTTGCCGCCAACAGCATGGAAAATGCCCGGTTCCGGGTTAATGTGATTCTTTCGGAACGGGTGCTGAGAGAGGTCTATCTGCCTCATTTTCTGACCTGCGTCAAGGCGGGGGCCGCAGCGGTCATGAGCGCCTATAATCGGGTCAACGGCCAATGGTGCGGACACAGCGCCGCTCTCTTGCGAAAAATATTAAAAGAAGAATGGGGATTTCAGGGCCCTGTGATATCTGATTTTATCTGGGGCGTTCGAGATACGGTGGAGGCTGCTCTCGGAGGCTTGGATATCGAGATGCCGGTGACGCAACATTATGGTCGTCTGCTGGAGCAGGCGGTGACCGAGGGCCGTGTGGATGAAGAGGTGATCGATGAAGCCGTAAGTCGGATTCTTCGCGTGAAACTTCGTTTTTCCCGTGTGGGAGAGGGATCCTATCCGGAGCATTTGATGGCCTGCCCCGAACACTGTGCGCTGGCCAAGGAGGCGGCGATAAAATCAACCGTTTTGCTCAAAAATGACGGTATGTTGCCCCTGAAAAAAGACATTAAAAAGATTACCATCGTGGGAAAGCTGGCCAAGCAGCCCAATATTGGTGATATGAAAGGCAGCAGCGCGGTCTTTCCTCCTTATGCGGTCACTCCTTGGGAGGGTTTGAGGGAGCGCCTGCCGGATGTGGAATTCCGCTATGCCGATGGAGAAATTCTTGATGAGATCAGTGAAAAATGCAAGGATGCCGATGCGGTTCTGATCTTTGTCGGCCTGACCTGCCGGGAAGAAGGCGAGTATATCTTAAAAGAGGGAGCGGTGGGCGGCGACCGGACGAGCTTGGCGCTCTCGGAACACGACCAAGATATTATTTATGCTGCAACACGCGCAAATTCCAACTGCTCGGTGTTTGTTCAGGGAGGAGGAGCCGTGCTAACCCATCCTTGGGAGCAAAGCGTAAAAGCTCTTATGTTGCTTTGGTATCCCGGAATGGAGGGCGGAAACGCGTTGGCCGCCTTGCTGACAGGCGATGCCTGCCCCGGTGGCAAGCTGCCCTTTACGATTCCTCGGACGCCGCAACAACTGCCATATTTTGACAGAGATGCGACCGAAATCACATATGGCTTTTATCATGGGTATTTTTTGGCCGATCGGGACGGCGCCGCGGTGTCCTATCCCTTCGGTTTCGGTCTTTCTTACGCCAGAATTGACGTGAAAAATATTCGCGTGGAACGATCGGATTCGGGGGTGGATTTTCTGGCGGATGTATCCAATAAGAGCGAATTTCCGGCATCCGAGGTGATTCAGCTTTACACCGGATATGAAAATTCCGCCGTGGAGCGACACGTCAAGGATCTGCGTGACTTCCGGCGCGTATACTTGGAGCCGGGAGAGACCAAGACCGTCCGCCTGCATCTTGAGGCAGGAGATGTGGATTACTATGACCAAAGCAACGGCCGATGGGTGCACGAAAATATCGGTTATATTGCATATGTGGGAACCTCTTCCGCACAACAAGACCTGACCGCCGTATCGTTTCGCCTGTAAAGGAGTAGAAGTGCATGCTTTATTGTGATGATTGGGAGCGTCGACGGGAACGTCATATGGCCCTGTGGGAAAACGAAGTGATCGATCGGGCCTGCATTTCGGTCAAGGCACCCATAGGCAACTGGCAACCGGAATCGCTGCCCCAAGACCCGAAAGAGCTCGAGAAATACTGGACCGACGGCGAGTGGATTCTGCAGCGTTTTCTGGACGAATGCGAGCACACTTACTTTGCCGGGGATTCCTACCCGTCCTTGCGATTCAATCTGGGAGCTGCCGGGCACGCCGGCTTTTTCAAAGGCGTGGGGCATGAATTCCGGGACACGGTATGGTTTTTCCCAAACGAAGCGCTGCTTCAGGACGAGCGTCTGCCGGAGTTTGACGAGGAAGCCTTTCTGTACAAAAAAACACTGGAACTGGCAGACTACCTGAGCAGTGAGGCGAAAGGCGATTTTGTTGTTTCCATGCCGGACATCAGCGGAAATATCGACGCCTTGGCCCATATCATCAGTTCCACGCGGGTTCTGGAACTGTTTTATGAAGACCCCGAATACATTGAACGCGCGCTGGATGTCATTCAGCAGGTTTATATCGAGACCTGCCGGGATTGTTTTGACATCTTTGAAAAAAACCGGCAAAAGGGCAACTCCATCGGCTGGATGTATACTTATTGCGAAGGTAAACACATGCAGATGCAGAGTGACCTGTCGGTGATGGTTTCGCCTCAAATGTTTGACGATTTTCTTAAAAAAGAGCTGGAGGAGCAGGCGGCGTTTTTGGAATATGGCGTATACCATCTGGACGGCCAAGAGCAGCGGCGTCACTTGGATTCGTTGCTTTCCATTGACGGCATTCGCATGATTCAATGGACCAGCGTCGCCGGCCAGCCCAAGCCGATTGCATATCTGGACTCGCTGAAGAAAATCCAATCGGCGGGCAAAGGTCTTCTTCTCATGCCTTCCCCCGAAGAGGTGCCGGAACTGATTCGCAACCTATCCGCAAAGGGTTTGTATCTGGTGGTCAAAGCTTCTACGCCCGAAGAAGCCGATGCGGTGGTTCAATGTGTCGAAAAAGAGTCGCGCCTAATTCGATAAAGGGCTTTGGTAACGGCGGTACCGGCGACCAGACTGATGGCTGCCTCCAAGAGGGCGTTGATCCCGGCAATGATGGCGAAGATGGCCGGCCAAGTCGGGCCCCATCCGCGAATATATTCGGTATTGCCGAACAAAAGAAAAAGCCCGCCGATAAAGAGCACGGTGTTCAGAACGGCGCCGCTGAGGGATGCCACCGCGAAAGAGATGAAATTGGTTTTGTCAATCCGGTGCAGGGTCCGAAAGATCAGGCCGACCAGCCAGCCCATCAGAACCCGGGGAACGATGGTCAGGATGAAGGTGTAAATGGGATTGAGTTCCAGAAGGACGGCGCCGAAAGCACTAAACCCAAAACATTGAATGAAACTGGTAATGCCGAAAATGGTTCCCAGAAGGGCTCCGGTTCCCGGTCCCATCAGAATGGCTCCAACGGCGACGGGGATCATGATCAAGGTGATCTCAAGACCGGCGGTTTTGATGTAGCCAATGGGTGTGAAGGCCATGAGAATGATGATGGCTGTCAGTATGGCCGTCTGTACCATCCACAGCGTGCGGGCTCTGCGTTTGTTTGTTTCCATATTTGACTCCTTTGCTGTCGCCTCGCCCAGCGAGTGCAACGCGTTATATTCTGCGCCGGCTGTTCAGTTGATGGATCAGCTTCAAACCGTGCAGAGGCAGATGGGGTTCATGACGAATGGCGCGGCTACCGGCGCAATACGGAATAACCTTTGGCGCCAAACGGCCGGTTGCGATGATCGTCAGGGTTTCAGTGTTCCATAAATTGGCGATCCGGTCAAGCAGACCATCGACCATGGCGGCAAAACCGTAGATAAAGCCACTGGTCATGGACTCGACGGTGTTTTTGCCAAAGAGCGCGCCCGGTTGATCGAGGGCGACAAACGGGAGCTCGGCGGCCTGCGTGGACAGTGCTTCCAGGGATGTTTCAAGGCCGGGCGCGATCAACACACCGCACAATTCGCCGGCCTGGTTGATTCCGGTCAGGGTTGTGGCAACACCAAAATCAAGGATCACCAACGCGCCTTTTTCCAAGGCCGCGGCGCCCACCGCATTGGCGACAATGTCGGCACCGACTTGAGAGGGAATGTCGGTCTTGATGTTCAGGCCGGTTTTCACACCGGGACCGACCATCAGGGGCTGAACCGCCGCGATCTGCCGGATCGCCTGACCAAGAATATCGTTAAGCGGCCGGACGACCGAAGCGAGAACCGCCCCGGTTATGGCTGCGGGATTTTGATGATTCATGCGAAAAACATTGTCAAACAGGATGGCATATTCATCGGCGCTACGGCTGCGGCTGGTGGACAGCCAAGACGAAAAAAGCAGTTGATCCCGATTATAGACACCCAGATTGATATCCGCATTTCCGACGGTGCAGACCAACAGCATTTTCAGTCACCCCCTGTGGTTTTGCGGCCTTTGCGGGCAAAATGGCCGACCCGCTGACTGATGACATAAAGCGGGCGCCCCTTGACCTCTTCAAAAATCCGACCGATATATTCACCGATGATTCCCAACATAATCATGGTAACGCCAAAGAAGAAAAGAATAACACACATCAGCGAGGCATAGCCCGGCTCCATGATGACAAGATCAAAAAGGCGGGCCACGAAAACAAAAATCAGGAACAAGAAACTGAAAATCGAAAGAATAATACCCAGTCCGATGCCGAGTTTCAGAGGTTTGTACGAAAAGGAAGTGATGCCGTCGATCCCCAGCTTGACCATTTTTCGCAAGGGATACTTTGTTTTCCCGGCCAACCGGGGAGCCCGGACGAATTGGACATCGGTTTGGGAAAATCCCAGCCAGCTGATCAATCCTCTGACGTACCGGTTGTGTTCAGGCATATCCAGCAGGGCATCCCGAACCCGGACATCGATCAGGCGAAAATCACCGACATCGACCGGTATGGGCACATCGGTCAATCGATTGAGCATCCGGTAATAGGCGGTTGCGGTTTTTTGCTTAAACCAGGTTTCGCCCTCCCGCGCCCGGCGCCGTCCATAAACGACATCAAACCCTTGCCGCCATTTCTCGATCATCGGACCGATCAGCTCCGGCGGATCCTGCAGGTCGGCGTCAATGATGATGATGGCCTGTCCCGCCGCATGGTCCATACCGGCTGTGATGGCCGGCTGGTGTCCGAAATTACGTGAGAATTCCAGCAATTTGATCCGGGAATCGGCTTTGCAAAAGGTCCGGATAATCGATCCGGAGCGATCCCGGCTGCCGTCATTGATGTAGATGATTTCAAAGGCCTCACCCAGAGATGTCATCACATCAAGCAGCCGCTGATTGGTGATGGGCAGGACCTCTTCTTCATTAAAAACCGGTACGACAAGCGAAAAACGAATGGTCTCCATGGGACTCCTCCCGTATAACGGTTTTATTATAACAGAACAAATAATTAAATACAGTCGGCAGAAAAGGTACCGTAACCGGGGTAAGTTGCGTTATAATTAAAACAGAGGAGAACACACGGGTGTTTTGAACCTTGAGAAGAGTACATTGATTCAGAAGGGAGCGGTCGTCATGAAAATCAACATCAGCGGCAAAGGCATGAAAGTAGGAGATCGGCTGCAGCAACGGATTGAGGAGAAGCTAGGGAAATTCAATCGCTTCTTTGGCGACGATGTGATAGCCAACGTCAAGGTCAGACCGGAGAAAAACCAAAAATGCATCGAAGTGACCCTCAAGATCCAAAAACATTATTATCGGTCAGAAACGGTAGCCGACGATGTTTTTACCGCGCTGGACCAGGCCGTGGATGTATTGGAAGGCCAAATTCGCAAGCACAAGACCCGGATCGAAAAACGCATCCATGATTATGCTTATATCAAAGAGTATCTTAAAACACAGCCTCAAGGTGTCCTGGACGAAGATGAACCGCGGATTATCCGACGCAAATCTTTTGACATTACACCGATGGATCCGGAGGAAGCCGTTCTGCAGATGGAAATGCTGGGACACAGTTTTCTTCTATATTTGGATATGGAAACCGACAAGGTTTGTGTGGTCTATAAACGCAAAGATGGCAATTACGGTTTGATCGAACCCATATACTGATTTAAATTTTGATATGACAAACCAAGGGCCGGCCCTCAACATTCGTTTTGAGGCGGCCCTGTTTTTTCCGGCGAGGCGACCTAAAACCAAGAACAATCGTTCGATGTGTGTTATAATGTGCCAAGCATGGCCGCCTCATTTTGCGGTATGCTGTATTTATTTTTTACAAACCTGCCCAGGAGGACTCAAGGATGGACCTGTTTGATCAGGCGACTTTGACCGCATCCGACTCTGCGGTCGACAGCAATGAATTATTAGCTGAACTTAATCCCCAGCAAGCCGATGCTGTACGCCATGTCAATGGTCCGTTGCTGATCCTGGCCGGTGCCGGTTCCGGCAAAACGCGGGTGATCACCCATCGGATCGCCTGGCTGGTGGCCGAGCACCAAGTTCGGCCTTCTTCCATTCTGGCCATTACATTTACCAACAAGGCCGCCGATGAAATGAAGCAACGGGTTGAGGCGCTGGTCGGTCTCCGCAGCCAATCCATGTGGATTGGAACATTTCATGCCATGATGCTTCGGATTCTGCGCCGCTTTGCCGATCGAATCGGATACCAGCGCAGTTTTGCCATCATGGATCGTGACGACCAGCAGCGTCTGGTCAAGGCCTGCCTGCAGGAATTGAACTTCTCCGACAAGACCCTTACGCCCAGTGCTGTTCACAGCCAAATCAGCAATGCCAAAAACGACCTGGTCGGCGTCGAAGAGTTTACCCGCAAAGCCGGCAATGCATTTCCCTTAAGCAAGATCGCTGAGGTTTATCATCTTTATCAGAAAAAACTGAAAAAAGCCAACAGCATGGATTTTGATGACATTCTGTTTGAATCGGTGCGCCTGTTTCGAGAAAATCCCGATGTCCTGAGCGAATATCAGGCGCGGTTTCAATATATTTTGGTTGATGAATATCAAGATACCAACCATGCGCAATACCAGCTGATCCACCTGCTGTCCGCCGGTCATCGAAACCTGTGCGTGGTCGGAGACGACGATCAGTCGATCTACAGTTTCCGCGGCGCCAACATCCGGAACATTCTGGATTTCGAAAAGGATTTCAAAGGATGCAAGGTCATCAAACTGGAGCAAAATTACCGCTCCACCGGCACCGTACTGGAGGCGGCCAATGCCGTCATCAAGGAAAACGAGGGGCGCAAAGCGAAAAAGCTTTGGACTAATCGTGGTCAAGGCGACCTTGTTACGTTTCTGCGGGCCGAAAACCATAGCGAAGAAGGTCGCTACATCGCCACGGAAATCAACCGGGTGGTCTCCCGCCGGAACAAGGGGATGCGCTATCGCGACATCGCTATTCTTTACCGTCTCAATGCCCTTTCGCGGAGCCTTGAATCCGCGTTGCGTGATCGGGGGCTCCCATACCGAATTTTCGGGGGTCAGCGATTCTATGATCGCAAGGAAATCCGAGATGTGCTGGCCTGGCTGCGCCTGATCCGATATCCCGACGACGATTTTTCGCTGGTCAGAGCCATTCAGGTTCCTCGGCGCGGCGTCGGCGAGACAACGCTGGAGCGGCTGGGTGATCTTGCCGCCCGCGAGGGCAAAAGCCAGCTGGAAATCTGCCGGGAGGTCTCCCTTTATCCTGAGCTGCAACGTACGGCTGACCGCCTGCGGGACTTTGCCGCGAAGGTTGATTCTTTCCGCGCCCGGTTGTTGCAAAATGACATGAGTTTCGCCGAATATGTTGAATGGATTGAAAATGAATCCGGATTGGTTCAGGAGATCGTCGACCGGCGGGAAAGAAGCAGAGAGATCGACCCGATTGATCGGATCGAAAACCTCAAGGAACTGCTCTCGGACGCCGTTGAGTTTGAAGATTCCCTGCGCCGGTTGCGGGAAACCACAACAGAGGCAGAGCTGCAACCGGAAGACCACGATCTGCTGGCCGATGATCTGTCCGGCGTTTTGAGCTCTTTTTTGGAACGTGCGGCCCTCTATTCCGAAATGGACGAGGATCGGGAGAATCAGGATTATGTTCGACTCATGACCATCCACAGCGCCAAGGGGCTGGAGTTTGATCTGGTTTTTCTGGTCGGGGCCGAAGAAGGTCTGTTCCCCGGCTACCGCGCCTATGAGGACCAAGAGGCGATCGAAGAGGAGCGGCGGTTGGCTTATGTGGCCATTACACGCGCCCGGGAAAAGCTTTACATCACAACCGCCCGGCAGCGACTGGTTTTCGG
>JAAYNF010000077.1 GCA_012520975.1 Clostridiaceae bacterium
TGGTGGGTACTACAGGACTTGAACCTGTGACCCCATGCGTGTGAAGCATGTGCTCTCCCTGCTGAGCTAAGCACCCATGTGGTGACCCGTAGGAGAGTCGAACTCCTGCCTCCGCCGTGAAAGGGCGATGTCTTGACCACTTGACTAACGGGCCGTCTGGTAGCGGCGGTCGGATTCGAACCAACGACACTTCGGGTATGAACCGAATGCTCTGACCAACTGAGCTACGCCGCCGTCTACAGGTGCTTGCACCTCGCTCCGCAAGACGCTTAATGATTCTAACAGCATTCCCGCGTTCTTGTCAATATGAAATCGCCGAAAAGGGTGTAATAGCGTGATTAAAACCGGGCATTTGTTCCTTGTGGGCTTGCTACCACTTCGGAAAGATATCGTATATAATAAACATTGGCGGCAAACCAAAGGAGGGTGATTATGGCGTCGGTGACCTTACGGACGATTATCGAAACTTTTGATTTAGAAATAATAACAGAATACGGCAGTTTTGATGATGTCCGGATTTCCGTAGCCGACGTGACCCGTCCCGGACTCCAGTTGGCCGGTCATTTTGAGCACTTCGGACCGGACCGAATTCAGGTTTTGGGTAATATGGAAACGGCTTTTCTGGAGAAGCTGGAACCGGCGGATCGGGTTGAAAGGATCGATGCTCTTTTTTCCAAAGGCATACCCTGTTTGGTCTTGAGCCGCAACCATACCGCTACCTCGGAGATGATCGAAAGCTCGCGTCGCTATCGTGTTCCATTGCTGCGAACCAGTGATGCCACATCATCCTTTACCAGTTCGCTGGTCAAGTTTTTGCATGTTGAACTGGCTCCCCGCATGTCGTTGCATGGTGTTTTGATTGAGGTGTACGGCGAAGGAATATTGATTCTGGGCGAAAGTGGTGTCGGTAAATCAGAGACGGCACTGGAAGTGGTCAAGCGTGGTCACCGGCTGATCGCCGACGATCTGGTAGAGGTTCGCCGGGTTTCAGACAGCACGCTGCTGGGACGGGCACCGGAAATCATTCGCCACCTGATCGAGATTCGCGGGATCGGTATCCTTGATGTCAAAGAGCTCTATGGTGTTTCATCGGTCAAGATGCAGGAAAATGTTGATTTTGTCATTAATCTGGAAATCTGGGATGAAAAAAAGACCTATGAACGTCTGGGTCTTAACGAGGAGACGACAGAAATACTAGGTATTCACGTACCTTCGATTACCATTCCGGTTCGGCCGGGGCGCAATCTGGCCATCATTGTTGAAGTTGCGGCTATCAATTTCCGACAAAAATCCATGGGCTACAACGCCGCCAGAGCTCTAACCGATCGGGTTTTCGGCAAAAACTCACACTAGGGCCGCAAAGCGAAGGATTTGAAAAATGCCCCTAATGGAAGAAATTCGTGCGATTCTGCCCCATGTCGGTGCGCGTCTGCAAGCCGACGTCGTGATGGCGACCCGGTCAACCTTTCAGATCGGCGGACCGGCTGACATTTTGTTTGAACCGGCCAATGCAACCGAGATCGAGCAAATCGCCGCCTATTGTTTTGAGAAGGGTGTGCCGCTGACGGTGCTCGGCAACGGCTCCAATGTTCTTGTTTCGGATCGTGGTATCCGTGGAGTCGTGCTGGTCATCGGCGATGAAATGTCCGAAATGACTTTTATCGGAACGCAGATCGTAGCCGATGCCGGAATCCGGCTTTCGACGTTGGCGGGAGCCGCGGCCCGGCAAGGTCTGTCGGGGTTGGAATTCGCATCGGGTATCCCCGGAACACTGGGCGGAGCCATTCTCATGAATGCCGGCGCCTACGGCCAGTGCATGGCGGATGTTGTCGTGTTGACTGAATTTCTCGATGAACAGTTGGTTCATCGCTCCCTTGTCGGCGCGGAACATGGTTTTGGTTATCGTTGCAGTGCGTTCAGCGATCGTTCGGCGATTATTTTACGTGCCTGCCTGAAATTACAGCAGGATGATCCCCAGGCGATTTTTGCCCGCATCGCCGACCTTTCCCTTCGACGCCGGGCATCTCAACCCTTGGATATGCCCAGCGCCGGCAGCACATTCAAACGGCCTGAAGGGCATTTTGCCGGCAAGCTGATCAGCGACTGCGGCCTGAAGGGCTGCCGGATCGGTAATGCTCAAGTATCGGAAAAGCATGCCGGATTCATCATCAATCTCGGTCTGGGCTGTGCGGCGGATACGCGAAGTCTGATCGAAAAAATTAAACGGGAAGTGGCGGAAAAAACCGGCATCCACTTGGAGCCGGAGGTACGATTTGTTGGTGAATGGCAAGAATGGGGGCAGGATGGGCCTGCCAAGGAGTGAGCAAGAATGGAAATTATTATCCTGACCGGTATGTCCGGCGCCGGCAAGAGTCTGGCAGCCAATTATTTGGAGGACATGGGATTTTTCTGCATTGATAATCTGCCGCCGGATCTGTTGCCGGGGCTGATCGACTCCTTTGCTCGCAACAGTGGCAGTTGGTCACCGGATGAAGAAATAAGGCGAATGGCATTCGTCATGGATGTTCGCGGGCTGAGCTTGTTTGACGGTATTTTCCCGGCGTTGGGCCGGCTTGATCAGATGGCGGTGGATTATCGGATTATCTTTCTTGATGCCGCGGACCATGTTTTGCTCAGTCGCTATAAACAAAGCCGTCGCAATCATCCGCTGGCGCAGGGGCAGGGTATCGTTGAGGCCATTGCCCTTGAGCGAACCAGATTATCACCGATACGCGATCTGGCTGATGACGTGATCGATACATCCAACTTGACGCCGAATGATTTTCGCAATTTGCTGTATGGTATGTTCTCGGTCAGCGATCGCGATGAGCGGATGACCATTTTGATCCAGTCTTTCGGTTTCAAATATGGCGTTCCTTTGGATTGCGACAACATCATTGACGTCAGATTCATACCCAATCCATATTATATTGAGGAACTGAAGCTAAAATCCGGGTTGGATGAAGCCGTGCGCCGGTATGTCATGTCTTTTGAGGAAAGCAACAAATTTATGGCCATGCAGGAAGAGATTTTTGAATATGCCATTCCTTTTTACATTAGAGAAGGAAAGGTTCGGCTTACCATCGGAGTCGGCTGTACGGGGGGGCGCCATCGTTCGGTCGTCCTTGCCGAAGATCTGGCCAATCGGCTCCGCGACAACAACCTGCGGGTGGTTATTGATCACCGGGATATTGAAAAAGATACCCGTTACCGATCGGACGCCGACGAGGATAAATCCTGATGAATGCCATTTCCGGCTGTCAAAGAATCGGAAGCCGGCCGGCGTCCGTTCTTCGTATTCCGCCGGAAAATTGGTGACAGCATGACGATAAGAAAGAAAACTTTTTCCCAACAGATTAAAGATGAACTGGTTACGGTTCCTTGTTTGCGAAGTTGCTGCCAAAAGGCCGAACTGGCGGCAGCTCTTTATGGTTCGGCTCGGTTTTCACCGACATCCGTGACCATTCAAACCGCCCATACCGGCAGCGCCGACCGACTGGCCCGTTTGTTTGAGGATCATTATGGTGAACCGCCGATCTGGCAAGCCGGCCGGGAACTGGTAAGCCTTACGGTAAAAAAACCGACAACAATCAAGGCCATTGCCGTTCATCTCAAGGCTGTCTTCGGTGACCCTTTGAATCCGGGGAGGTCGGATCCGATTGCTCTTCTGAAAACTTGTTGCAAACAGGCCATGCTCCGCGCCTTGTTTTTGGCCTGTGGTTCGATGAGTGAGCCGACCTCGGCCTATCATTTGGAGCTGACTTTTCGCCGTCCGAAAGCCGCTGCGATGACCGAAAGGCTGCTGCAAAGTTTTGACATCCGACCCGGGCGGATTCAAAGGCATGGCCAAGATGTCTTATACCTGAAAGACGGCCAATATGTTGCCGATTTTTTACTGCTGAGCGGCGCTCATCAATCATTTATGACCTTTGAGTCGCTTCGGGTGGAAAAGGAAATGCGCAATTCAGTGAATCGCATGGTCAATTGTGATAGTGCGAACACACAACGCATTGCCGACGCGGCTGCCCGCCAATTGAATCTGATCCGCCGACTGGAAGAAATTCATGCGCTGACGTTGTTGCCGGAGGACCTGCAGGCGGCGGCCGAGGCTCGCCTGGAAAATCCGGATCTGTCTTTGCGGGAGTTGGGTGAAACCATGAACCCGCCGCTGGGCAAATCCGGTATGAACCATCGATTGAAGCGGCTGGAAAAAGCCGGGACGGAATTGCTTGCCGAAAGGAGTGTTCAGTAGGTGGCGATCGATATTGTTTTGGTTAATCCTGAAATTCCGCAGAATACCGGAAATGTCGCCCGGACTTGTGTGGCGGTCGGAGCCGGTTTGCATTTGGTTGAACCACTGGGTTTTGCCATCGATGATCGTCGCTTGAAACGGGCGGGGCTGGATTATTGGTTCGATCTTGACCCCTCATTATGGGCCAACTTGGATGATCTGCTGCGACATACCGACAGCAGCAAATCGATTTACTATGTCACCACAAAAGGTGGCCGGGTATACTCCGATATCGAATATGGATCGGACGTCATGCTTGTTTTTGGTTCTGAAACACGTGGTCTGCCGGAGGAGCTCCTGTTGACGCGACCAGAGCGTTGTTTGCGCATTCCCATGCTGGGCGGCCGCCGCTCGCTCAACCTTGCCAACGCAGTGGCCGTTATGACTTACGAAGTGCTGCGTCAGCAGGGTTTTCCATCCCTCGTCCGGACCGGAAGTTTGATGTCAAAAGGTGATGAGGACCGGCTGCGGACCATCTGATTTGGCGATTGGTGATCGTATCTTTCGATGGTATAATACCTGTTATGCTTGATGCAAATCCGAAAAAGCGAAAATGAGGCTGGCAATATGAGCCCCAAAAACAAAATGTATGTCCGTGACCGGCGTTATGGCTCCTCGTCTCGGCGGCCGTCCGGTTTGCGCAACTTGCTGCTGGTGCTGACCGCAATTCTTTTGGTTGCGACCTTCATCGTCGCGGCGATCAAATATCTGCCTCTTTGGCCACCGGAACAACCCGGAAATACAACGGTCGTGACCGGCGCACCGCTGCTCTCCTCGACCCGCGCGCCGGAAGAAACCGCCGAGCCGACACAGCCGTCGATCCCGGCCTCAATCAATCCCCAGCTACTACCGCTTTCCGAGATCCGAGCGCAAACCCCCGGCCTACCCGCGGCCGGCAGCTCACCTAGCGAACGCAATCTATCCGCCACTGTTTTTGACAACAAGGGCAACGTCGTGCCCTCATTTAGTCGATCGGAACCTTTTTCTCTGGTCAATCCCGCCTATTACAATCAAATTCCCGGAGTGCTGACCTTCCGTGGCAATAACTTCCGCAATGCGCCGGCTTTCGGCTTGGTTCAACAAGATGTCTCGGGCCTTGAGCAAATTTGGACCAATCCGGTCGGCAGCCTGCCATCATCGTCATGGACATTCAGCTGGACGGGGACCGGCTGGACCGGACAACCGCTTCTCGTGCAATGGGAGGAGGATATCCGCCGGTTGATGAACATCCGGGAGGAGAAAAAAGCAAAAACCGATTTGGTTGAGGTCATCTATGCGACCATGGACGGTCAAATCTATTTTTACGATCTGGATGACGGCCAACCGACGCGGCCGCCCATCAAGATCGGCGCACCGATCAAAGGGACGCCTTCGCTGGACCCTCGGGGGTATCCGATTCTTTACGTCGGCCAAGGAGATAAAAACCCCAATGTCGAGGGCATCGGCTTTCGTGTCTTCAATCTGATCGACCAGTCCTTGTTGCTGTACAAACGAACCGAGGCCCAATATGCGTACCGACCGACCTGGAACGCCTGTGATTCATCACCGATTTTTGATGCCAAAACCGACAGTTTGGTTTATCCGAATGAAAACGGCTTGATTTACACCGCCAAAATGAACACGGTTTTCGACCGCGAGTCCGGGGAAATCAGCATTGCGCCGGAATTTTTCACCTATCGTTATAAAATGTCCGGTCTTGACAACCATGGTGTCGAGAGCTCGATGGCGGTTTATGACGGGTACGGTTATTTCAGTGACAATTCCGGCTTTATTAACTGCATCGACCTTAATTCTCTGCAACCGGTCTGGTCACGCAATCTGGGGGATGATTCGGATGTGACGCCGGTTCTGGCGCTGGAAGATGATCGGGTCGTCCTCTACATCGCCACCGAAGTTGACTGGCAAAAAGAGATCGTCGGCAATTACCAAGGCAGCGCTTTTGTTTATAAGTTCGATGCTTTGACCGGAGCCGTTCTTTGGGAGTCGTTTTACGATTGCTGGACAAAAAATGCCGCCAATTACGGAGATGATGTCAATGGCGGCGCCATGGGCACGCCTGTTGTCGGCAAACAAAACTTGACCGGCAAAGTGATTTTCAGTTTCTGCATGACCAAGGGCCCGTACAGCGGCAACAGCGTGGTTGCGTACAATACCCGGGACGGATCGGTGGATTGGGAATACACGATGCCGGCCTATTCTTGGAGCTCGCCCATTGATGTCTACGATGAGAATGGCAATGGTTACATTATCATTCCCGATTCAGGAGGAAGTCTACATCTGATTGACGGCCGGACCGGCACGGCGCTGGATGTGATTTTGCTGACCAAGGCCGACGGCTCGACCCCGGCCGGTAATGTTGAGTCCTCCGGCGCTGTCTTCGGCAACACCTTGGTCGTCGGGACACGGGGCAATGTTATTGTCGGCGTCAAGATCAAATAAAGGAAAGACAAACGAGAAAAGGGAACCGAACATGGATAAAATATTATCAGTTGAATGTGAATTAACGGCTTATCGCAAAGGACTGCTGACGGTTCGTATTAATTTTGAGCCGGGCATGCTGATTTGGCAGGAAAGCCAGCAATGGTGCAATAATTTTGTCCGGACGCTTAGCGATGAACAGGTCGTTGAAATCCGACATTTGGTGCAGGCGGCCGTTTCACCGGTCAACAAGGCGGCTTGCATTGATCCGGCGACACAAACGGAGAAGATCTTGCTGACTCTCAACCGAGAGAAATCCAAAGAATCGTATACATCCGACCAGCTGGATCAGGTGGGTTGGCAACAGTTGCGCCGGGCCATCGAGAAAATAAGTCGTATTCCGTTCCGGCTCTGAAAAAAGGAGATGGTTTCCTCGGTTTACCGACCGGCCGATATCTGTTAGAATAGCATAAGATTGATAATCAAGGGGTGTTGTATGGACTTTCTGGAAGGGTTCTTGATGGGTCCTGTCTGGAGTGATACCGAATACGAAACACGAAGACACACGGGTTTTTACTGGTTTATCGGCTGGTTGTTCTTGACGTTTTTTGCTTATTCCGTGGTCTATCCTGAGCGCTTGCCGACCTGGCTGGAAATGCCCCGTTATGTTCCCCTTGTCGGTTTCTTTCTTGTGGCGCTGATCACACCCCTTATATGCCGGTATTATTACCGGATGAACATTTTCGTTAAATTGTTGATTCTGATATTATTGATCGCAAAGTATGCGCTTGGTTTTGTCGCCCTTTTTCAGTTTTGGCGAGAACGGATCAACGTCGATCTGTCCACGGCTCCGGCGGATATTTTGGAATACATCAATAAAACCATTGCCGCATCAACTGAATATTTTTCCGGATTGGGTGATGGCCCGGGAATGTTGGTTGGGATTGTGGCCGGCGGCCTCCTGATTGTTGTGGTTTTTGCCGGCGGTCTCCTGTTGGCGACCATTACCCCGGCGATCTTTCTGGCTGTGATGAAAGTGATTCAACGAGGGATCGATGAACTGGCAAGCCAGACGGTCCTGCGTCATCTCGACTGATTGGACACATTGTTTTCACAATTGGCTCAAAATATTTCGTTTTCCTGTGCTTTCTTAATCAAAAGCTCCGGATATAATAGGAATAAAGGTAATTTTTTGAGAAAGCAGGGATTTATATGGAACCCTATGATCCTTATCGCCATACACCGGATCAACCGGCGGAAAACGAATATTCGTATGTTTATCCGCATCCGCCGACCGGGCCTGCGCACCCGCCGACCAAAAATCCCGGGCGCGCCATTGGCCTGATTGCGGTTTTTCTGGCTGTGGCCGTACTTTTTACGGCCTTGGGAGGTGGGCTGGCCTGGCGGTATTTGGAGGATACTCGGCCTTCGACTCCGGAAGAAAGCCAAAATCTGCGACCGGAGCCGACCAAGCCGGCCGCAACCGTCAATGAAGATAAAGAAAAAGGCGTGGAGGTTCACGACAAACACTGGAGCTTGGAGGAGGCCGCCAAACGGCGTGACCAAAATCGTCAAGCTTTGTCCGTAATCGAGATCGCCGAACTGGGCAAGCCGGCCGTTGTGGCGATCAACACCACCATCTCGGCAACCGATATGTTCGGCCGGACCAGCGATTATCCGGCTGCCGGCTCGGGCTTCATCATCACTGACGACGGTTATGTGGTGACCAACAATCATGTTATTGAAGGTGCCAAGACCATTACCATCGTCATGGAGAACGGCAATATTTACTCGGCGGTTCTGCTGGGAGGAGACAGCCGGACGGATCTGGCCGTGTTAAAAATCGATGACAAAAATCTGCCCACTGTCACGCTGGGCGATTCCAGCGAGCTCCAAGTTGGTGAACTGGCTGTTGCCATCGGCAACCCGTTAGGTGAATTAAGCGGCACCGTCACCGCCGGCATCATCAGTGCCTTGAACCGTACGATCACCCTTGACAACCAACAGATGAATCTGTTGCAGACCGATGCCGCCATCAACCCGGGGAACTCCGGCGGCGCGTTATTTAATTCCTTCGGAGAGGTCATCGGGATCAACACGGCTAAAAACATCCAAACCGGTATTGAAGGGCTGGGGTTTGCCATACCCATTAATGATGCCAAGCCGGTCGTGGAAAGCCTGATTAATTTTGGGTATGTGCGTGGCCGCACAAAAATCGGTATTCAGATCAACGATATCTCCGCCGAGATGGCCGAATACTACGACCTGGTCGAAGGAGTATTTGTCGCGATGGTTGAGCCCGGCTCATCGGCTGACAAAGCCGGTTTGCGCAATGAGGACATTATCATCGCCGCCAATGGCGAAGAGGCTAAGACCGTGGCGGATTTGATTCGGATTAAAGAGAAACTGGCCCCCGGCGATACGATGACGCTGACTGTTGTGCGCAATGATCGTAAGGTCAGGGTGACCATTATTTTGGAAGAAGATATACCCAGCGGTATCTCCGGTAACCGCCACAATTAATCCGATGTGGCGCGGCCATTTGCATCCCCCCGTCCGGACAAGTTCCAACGGGGGGATGTTTTGATTTGTTTTATGGTAAAATAAACGAGGTCACATACAGACAATCAATTGCACCGGAGGAAGCAATATGACAGGACGGCACTGGCTGCGCAGAGATGTACTTATGCCCATTGTATACCTGATTCTGTTTGGCGCCGCGCTCTACTGGCTTTATGGTTTCCTGAACCGGCAATCCGTGCTAGATGCTGATTTCGTACAAACTGTTCTGATTATTATAGGCGTTATCTATGCTCTGTTGATCTTGATTACGATTCGCCATGTCCTGTCAACGTATGATCTCGAACGCTACGATCCCGGGAATCCCGAAAGCCTGAAGCGCTTGATGAAAAGGCGCCGTTTTCGGCTTTCCCGTATTCCTGTTCGTGAAGATCAGCTTCTGGTTGCCATTGAACAGGAACTTCTGAACCACAAATATCAAATTGAGACCGCCAGCTTGGAAATCGGCCGGGTCTATCAACGCAGGTTGTCGCTTGCCGGAATCTTGAATCGCCGGGCCTGCGAAAGGGTTATCCTGCTCCAACACGAACCCTTGAATGTGTTGATTGTCGATCAACTGATCAAGGATTGCATCCGTCATATTCGTTCTCGTGCGGATTGCCCGTCAAAGCGCAACATTTTGATCTTGCTCACACGGATGACCGAGACGCAGGATGCTGCTTCGGCGGCTGCCGGCATTGTCAACTTTCTTGGTAAATTTAAAGGCGGAACACTATGTCCTATTCTTTTGGCAACCCGCCAATTTCGCCTGTTCCATCCGGTTGATCGAACCCTGTTGCCCAGAACCCATCGGTGCTTTCAAAACATCATGCTCTTTCGTCTAAGAAAACTGATTCGCAATCATCAAACTGAAAATAAGAGGTGAACATTCATGAGGGTATTAATCGTTGGCGGCGTCGCCGGAGGAGCCTCGGCAGCGGCCAGATTACGTCGACTGGATGAGGCGGCCGAGATCATTCTTTTTGAAAAAGGCGAATACATATCCTACGCGAACTGTGGCTTGCCATACTATATCGGCAATGTCATCCAAAAACGAGAAA
>JAAYNF010000078.1 GCA_012520975.1 Clostridiaceae bacterium
ATGCGATCAATGAGTATACCGTTAAGGTAGCAATCAGCGATAACGGAAACGGCCTGCTGAATGTTGTTGTTACCGAAGGCAGCGCAACGGCGCTGAACTTCGAAAACACCTACGCCGCGACCGGCAGTCTGGCTCTGTCCGGTAAGAAGACGCTGACCGGCAGGGATCTGTCAGCCAACGAGTTCGAGTTTGAACTGTACGAAGGCTCAGCTCTCCTGGAGACCGTGAGCAACCAGGACGACGGCAGCTTCAGCTTTACGACCTTGAACTACACCTTGGACGATGTTGGAACCAAGACTTACAAAGTCAAAGAGAAGGCGGGTTCACAGGGTGCAATCATCTATGACACAACCGTTTTCGTGGTTGAAGTCGAGATATCGGATAACGGCGATGGGACTTTAAATGTGTCCTTAACCGAAGACAGCGATGATCCGGAAGCTTTGGACTTTACCAATATTCTGAAAACGTATTACATCGAACTGCTTAAACTGGACAGCCGGGACGAAAAGACTCCGTTGAGCGGTGCGACATTTGAGCTGCGCCGTGCAGTCGGAACTGAAATCCTGATTCCGGGCGATTTGCTGGAAACACTTACAACCGATAGTGAGGGGCGGGCCTTGACAACGGCAGCCTACGCACCGGGAACCTATTTCTTGGTTGAGACCGTACCGCCTTCAGGATTCCATCCTATTACAAAGCCAATGCAAATCATCATCTCGGATGAAGCGGAAAATGGTAGCACGATAACAGTCACCATCATGAATGACTTTATCAGCGCCCCGAGCCTGACGATCAATAAGCAGGTGGCAAACGTCACAGTTGGCGGCGCAGCAGCGGATCTGGTAGCGGCAAAGGTTGGTGAAACAGTCGAGTACACGGTGGTCGTGGTCAATGACGGCAATACGATCCTAACCGATGTTTATTTGACGGATGACCAAGCGGTAATCGGCGGTGCGGTTGAAGTTAACGGCACGGCTACAGTCTGGATCACCGGCCCCGGCGGACTGGCGATGATTGAGCTGGGCGATATGGTACCGGGTGACGCGATAACAATCGTCTACACCTATGACATTGCAGCGGAAGACTTGGCGCGTGAACCAATCACCAACACGGCGACCGCGAACGGCACAATGCAGCCGACTCCGAAAGATCCGGAAGGCGCAGTGATTGAGGTTTCGGATAGCGCCATCGTTACAGTGGAAGAAATCCCGCTGGGCGTCGTAGCGATCGAGCTGACCAAAAACGTACAAAACGTTACCAATGGCGGAACCCCGGGCGATCTGGCAGGCGGCCGGCCTGGTGACAAGTTCCGCTATACGCTGGTGATTACCAACACCGGAGAGGCGGATTTGAGTGATCTTATCCTGACCGATGATCAGGTGGCGGCTGGCGGAACGGTCAAACAAGTTACAGCGGACACAACACTGACCTGGATCGCCAACGGCAGTAATGCGGCATATCTGGAACTGGGAGATCTGGCATCCGGAGAGTCCATCGTCCTGACGTACGAATACACCACACCGGCAAGCGATGCAGGGGAAATCCGGATCAACAGAGCACATGTCATTGCGACCGCAACAGCAACATTGGAAAGTGAAACGCCTGTGACGGTAGAAGATGAAGATACGGCGTCGATCGCGGTGGAGTCCATCCCGAAGACAGGTGAACAGGACAACGGATTGCCGATGGTTGGTCTGGCGCTGCTGGTAGCGGCAGGCGTCCTGACGATCCTGCGTCGGCGCAACCGTAAATCTCAAGAACAGTAAACAGTCGAGTTAATCAAATTATTTAAAAGAGGGCTTCGGCCCTCTTTTTTATTTTTAGAAACTGCGATCTTAAAGATTCGTTTTGTTTACATTTTGTTCGTTACTTATTTTGCTGCTGGTAATGTTGGTTTAATCTATGATACTATAACGGGAACAGCAAGCACTATCTGGAGGTAGGATCTTGGTTCATAGTCTCGTGCTGTCAATAATGTTTTATATTTGCGGCATCTTTTATATGTCTTTTGGCTCAAGCGTCATGGCCACTAACGCAAAAAGCAATGCCAACAGGCTGTTTCTGCTTCTAACAAGTTCGTTGGCAACCTGGTCATTTTCACATTCCATTTCGACCTCAGCGTCTACAGCCGAAGCCAGTGCTTTTTGGAGGACTTTCTCCGTCTTCGGTTGGGGAATTTTCAGCAGCTTTTTGCTCCATTTTATCCTGGTTCTCACAGAGGGAAAAAGCCGATTAAAACCAAGTGTACGTATCCTGATCCTTTATTTGCCTGCTTTGATCAATATCATTCTATTTGGACCCTTCGGATTTCTTGTCGAGAAACAATATAAGATGGTACAGACCGATTTTGGTTGGATGAACGTGGCTTCGACGCATGCCGGAACAATTTGGCTTAACTTATACTACGTTGTATTTTCCCTTGCAAGTGTCGTATTGCTTATTCGCTGGTGGAGAAAAATTGAACCTCATACTCCTATGAAGCGGCAGGCAAGAAATTTTGTAATATCGATCATGTTTCTTTTTTTTATTGAAACTGTAGTCGAGTTTTTGCCTGACATTTTTGAAAAAAGGTTTTTCCCTAAATTGGCGGTTTTATTTCTGTTAATTCCGACAATCATGCTGTTTGTAACATTAAAAAATTTTGGACTGCTTGTCGAAAGAGGAAAAACATACTCGTTTTCGGAGATCAAAAGAAATTTGGTTGAAGACCGATCTCATTTGTTTCAGACGATAACAACCATATTTATGCTGGGCGGCGCGCTATCCTTTCTAATTGGATATTTCGGTAGGAAAGAAAGGTTGGAAGATAAGCTTTTGGTTGCTGCGGCGTTGTTTTTGATCGGAATATTTGTAAGATTTATACCGCTCATAACGAGAAAGCATGCTATCCAAAATGCCATTATCTTGGCAATATGCACGATAAGTCTGTTGCATTTTATGGCATCAGAGGCCTCTACAGGAGCGTTAACGATATGGTCAGTATATATCTTGTTTCTTTTACTTACGGTTATTCTTGATCATAAAATCTATTCCTATGCCTTTGTCATACTGAGCATAATCATCCAAATTATTTTCGGGATCATTCATCCGAAGGTTGCTGTCACCATTGATAAAAATGTGTATGCAACAAGAATTTTTATTATTATGCTTTCTTTTATAGCTGTGCGATATCTGACATCCGAGTATGCTTCAAAAATAAAGGCATATAAAAGGTATGCAAGAGAGCAGGAAGTGCTTGAAAAGATTTCTTCCAATTTTATTTCGGTCAACAGAGAAAACGCTAAAGAGAAAGTCGATGAAATGTTGGAAGCGTCTGTCGAAATCTTGGGATTCGATCGTGCATATTTAATTGCATTTAGCGCGGATTGCGAAGATGCAAGCGTTTTTAATACGTATATGAAAGATGTTGAGATCGAATCGTTTTCCTATCACCCGGGAATGCAGGTCAAGATCGAAACTTTGCCCTTAGCCAAGCTTTTGATGGCTCAGAACCAACCCTTAATATGTGAAGACATCGCAAGTCTTCCCATTGATGAAGAGGAGAAATATTTCTTCACGTCAAGAGGGGTAGCTTCTTTTTTGGCATTACCAATAATAGTCGATGAAGAATTAACGGGAATGCTGGTCGCTGAATACGATGGCCGAATTGTGGCAAGCGACAAAGAAAACCTGTTGTATTTTTTACAAATGATAGCAAATATATTGGGAGACACAAAGAAAAAGACCACATACGAAGAAAAACTGTATAATTTCGCTTATTTTGATGAAACCACAAAATTGGCAAACAGGAATATGCTGAAGAACAACTTGGAGCAAATTCTATATAACCGAAAAGAATCGGAAAGAATAGCGGTTTTTGATATTGAGCTGGACAATCTAGGGATGATTAATGATACCTTCGGTCATAGCGCAGGAGAGCAGATCGTCATAAAAACAGCGGCAATTCTTCAAAATCTGGTGAAGGATTGTTGTATTATTGCAAGGGCTGCCGAGGGAAAGTTTATCGCTGTTCTGCCCAAGGTGGAAAACACCAAGCAGATCGAGGAGTACGCGAAAGCAATACGTGAATCTTTTTTGAATCCGATACTGCCTGAAGAAGGAATCGAAGCATTATTTGTTATTGTCAGCGTAGGCATATCCGTATATCCGGATGACGGAAGAGATGCGGATACTCTTTTGAAAAATGCCGATTTGGCAGGAGGCGAAGCAAAAACTACCGACCATAAGATTGTTTTCTTTTCGGAAGAACTAAGGAACCGGATCACGGAGAATACTTTGCTTACGAACAAGCTTTTCCGGTCGTTGCAAAATGGAGAGTTTTCCTTGGCGTTTCAGCCTCAGATCAGCTGTAAAACGGGAAAGACGACGGGGGTTGAGGCCTTGCTCAGATGGACCACATCCGACAACGAAAAATACCGCCGGATACATTTGTACCTATACTTGAACAGACAGGACTCATTCATGATGTGGGGCATTGGGTGCTGGAGCAAACGCTCCGGGAACATAATCGGCTTGTTGAAAAGGGATTGCCGCCGATTCGCTTTTCGGTAAACCTGTCGGTTGTGCAATTCCGAAAGCAAGATTTTGTCCTTGACGTTTCGAAACTTATCGAGGCAAGTCAGGTGGATCCAAAATACATTGAGCTGGAAATTACAGAAAGCATGCTGTCTGAAAATTTTCCGGATACAGTTAAAAAGCTATTCGAATTGAAGGAGTTGGGAATAAATATTACCATTGATGATTTCGGAAGAGGATATTCATCCTTATACCGGTTGGAGTCGATACCTTTTAGCAGAATCAAAATAGACAAAAGCATCGTAGATGAGGTTCCTGTAAAAGAGAAGAAAACCGTTATCGCAAAAGCGATTGTTTCGTTAGCTAAAACACTTATGGCGGAGATCACGGCCGAAGGTGTGGAAACAAAGGAGCAGGTGGATTTTCTGAAAAATATAGCCTGCGACGAAATACAGGGGTATTATTTTTCAAGGCCTCTGTCGGCAGAAGCGCTGGAAGAGTTCCTGAGAAAGGAAGTTCCCCGGACTTTTTAACCTATCTATTGTGAAACTTAAAATCGGCAATGAGTGCCGAACGACTGGAAAGACCGGTTTTCTTGAATATATTCCCCGCATGGAATTTAACCGTGCTTTCGGTGATGAATAATGCGGTGGCTATTTCGATATTTGACATTCCTTGCACGATAAGATCGAAAATCTCCTGTTCTCGGGGTGACAATTTAAAGCGGTTGGCATATTTCAACAAGCGTTGCTTTTCGATCTCCTCTGCGTTGAGAACAGGGGAATAAATTTTTTGGTAGAGAGCAAAGAACAAGGCGATTACAAGAGCGAAAACCACGCAGGAAGCCACGACAAGCGACAATCCGGTCAGAAGACTTACGCCGAGTGTACCTACGGCTTCTCCAAGCCGACCGACCAAAAGCCCGGTCACTGCAAGCCCGGGAAGTTTTCTTTGGGCTGAGATATCGGAAAACACAAGAATACGGTATGCCGACCCGAAACCCAAAAACAGATACGCGAGCATCCACATTGTGGTTTCTCCAACAGTGCTATTGCCGAGCGCCAGCGCTGCGAAGGGAAAAGCCAGCGCTGCCAAACAGCATATCGCGCCCCAACGGCGGTTTTTGTCGCTAATAAGGCCTGCGATGATGAGACCGAGCGCATAAAAGGCACGTGTAAATTCTATGTATACACTGCCGGCGGCGCTCTTAAGCGGAAAAGAGAACCCAAGCGTATTTTCCAGAGACAGCAGAAAGAGAACCGCCACAGCCAGCCAGATGATCTTTTTACCGAATCCAAGAGCCGACGGCTCCATAATTTGGTCTTGTTTGGGCAGAGGTGAAAGATAGCGCAGAAGAATAAGAGATCCGGCGGCAAGCACTGCCACAGCATAAAAGCTATCGCTGCTCCAAAAGAATTTTGCGCCCATCGGCAAAGACAGCAGCCATGTGCCGATGCTGCCGAACGCATAGGCGACACCAAACACGGTGCCGCGGCGCTGCTGCGGGATATTGGTTGCCAATCTTGTCAGATAGCAACCGGATAGCACACCAATGGTTATGTTCATAAGCACGCCGGCAGCGATGATGATCGGTATAGAGGATAAAAACACGGTTGCCGCCAAGCAAATCATTGTGACTGCGGTAGACCAGAAAGGGATCCTGCGACCGCCGGCGATCAGGGGCCGCTTTGCGAAAAGAAAGCCGACAGCGCCGATGCCCACAGCCTGGCAGACATAATAGACTCCGCAGACCAGCAGACTGACCGTCCCCCCATCCAAAAACTGAAGCAAACGGTAAGCCTGCACGATATATGCCGTGCCGGTCCAAAGAAACCCGAAACCGATCAGTGCGGCGAAATAGATATATTTGTTTTTTTGTCCGGATTTATCATTTCTCGTCATATTTCGTCTTCTTCCGGTAAATATTTCCTTTCATATTTGTACCATACAGAGAGACCTATTCCAAGATTAAAACTTGAGGAACAAAGCCACCTAGACCAAAACTATACCTTTATTCGGGCTGCCTGCACTCTTTCCGGACTGTCCGTCGAGCTTCTTGGCGCATACACTTGGAGTGGAGGTGAACAAGATGGAGAATACACGGAGCCGATACTTTCCCTATGACAAAAGCATCGTGATCAACGCGCTGTACGATACCATTGAGGCGTTGGGGCTTCGTCTGGACAGCTCCAACAGCGCACGGGGAACGCTGGTCGTATCCGATGCTCAGCGTACGGGTAATATGCGGATCGCCCTGAACATTGAGGGTAGAACAGACCAAATACGGGTCGACATCTTTCCTGAGGACTCAGACCGAGATATAACCGAAATATGGAGCCACATCATTCTGGATGAGCTTTCAGGAACAATACAACGGGCGTTGCAACGAAGAGACAATCGCTGAAAGAGGTAGACGAATGAACGTAAGGAAGAACACTTTTCTCATTTTTTTGCTGCTGCTGTGTGTCATGTTGCCTGCCGGCTGCTTTTTGGTGCCGGGCCTGAAGCGGAATTTTCTTTCGGCAAACGACAAAAAAATCATTGATCAAATACAGTCGGCGGTCTTGGAATCTGAGGCGATATTTTCTGATTTGTCAGATCTGATCCGCCATCAGATGCAAGAATCGGCGACATACATACAGGGCTATAAAAAAGCAACCCAGGAAGGAACGTTGTACGACATTGAGCCATATGAGCAGCTGATACGAGCCAATAAAGTCAAGACGGCGGCGTTGCTCAATCAATGCAACAGCGTAGCGCAGCGCCTGGAGCGCATGGATATTTCCGGTCACGATAACGTACGAATGGTTCAAGACGCGGCGCTGAAATACTTTTCGATTCTTGCCGATGGTCTGGAAGAGCTCGATTCCCTGTTGCGGTTTGCTGTTGACCAAGCGGATGCGAATAAACCGTTGGCTGATTTCGATGCCGGGAAATATGAGGGAGATCCCTTTGCTTTTATGCAGGGGATGTACGATGCGCTTTACGCTTCGAATGTCGCTTTGGGCGAGTTAACCACGTGTCCGGTGTACATGAAGGAGACCTTTGACATATACCGGCAAAAGCTCACCATATATGGAAAGATGCTGGAATCGATGTATATTGGGCAGGCGCATGGTGATGTGCTGAGAATATACTCGGCCAATCAGATTTTTGCACGGCAGCAAATCATTGTGCTTGATTATGAAATGACATTGCTCGATCTGTTTAACCTGCAATACCAAAAAGTCAATGAGCGGCTTAACGACAGCATTTTTACACTGAAAAACGAACTGTTGCTGACCTGCAAAACGCTTTTATCGGAGCAAAAAGAAGTCGACAATATTTCTTTTACCTATTTGAAGCAGGACCCGAAGGTTGAATTAGAATATGAGGCACTGGATACGATTTATCCTAATTTATACCCATCTTTGGATTCTGTGGTCAACATGACCGCAACCTCCGGATATGTGGACAGCGAGGTGCTGGTCGAGGTGGAAATTGTCGGCTTTACCCAGGTGTATCAGCAAAAAATCACCCTAACCGAGCAGGTCACCCGTTTGCTTATCAAACCTGTGATCCTTGCGGATATGCCCGATCTTTCCACATCCAAAGACGCAACACTGAAAATATCCGTTACAGATCAGGGGACCGGAAAAAAGTTATTGCAGGAAAGCAAGACCATCAAGCTCATGAGCGTGTTTGATTTTATATTGTGGGATGACCAATTCGGTGCCACCACGGACGACAATATTCTCGCATGGCTGACTCCCGAATCGGAGGGCGTGCTGAAATTGCGCCGGATGGCGGTAGATCAAGTGACGGAAATCACCGAGGGAAGCATGTCGACCCTTGCGGGTTATCAAAACGTGCTGGGTGTGGACCAGGACAATCTTGCTGTGAACACCTATGTGCAAATACTAGGTTTGCAGGCCGCCATCAGTGAAATGGGGGTGCGCTATAACTGGGGCGCATTCTCTCTTGGAAGCAATTTGAATCAGCGTGTGCTGCTTCCTGATTATGTACTGGAGAGCGGGTCGGGTATTTGCATCGAAACCACCATATTGCTTGCTTCGGCAATACAATCCACGCATATGCACCCGATGATTATTTTTACACCGGGGCATGCGCAGGTGGCGGTGGAAACGTGGAGAGATTCGGGCCAATACTTTCTTCTGGAGACAACCGTGTTGCCTTTCGACTGGGACTCGACCGATCGGTCGGCCTTTATTCAATACTTATCCGCGGAGGAATGGGCGGCCTATATGCAGAACGCCACAGACGGCGGCTCAGGCTATGTCGTTGACTGCGATTTGATCAACATCCTCGGCATTCAAGGCATCGGATACTAAGGAGGTACAGTATGAAAATCAAAAAAATCACAGCGTCGATTCTTGTCGTCATCGTACTTTTTGCAACGTTGCTTGCGGGATGTAATGTGAATACGGTGATATTCAATGTATGCGGGGAGCCGGTCAAGGCATGGGCGAAAAGCTATGACCGCAGTTCGCCGGACACATTGACCGTGTATATTGAGCATGACGGGGCAACCGAAGAACCGCAGGTGATTACCAGCGCCAAAACCACCAACGAAGTGTTCGATGCGCTTGCTTCCATGCGGATCAGCGGAACGCCCAAACGAGGTCCGGTTAATTTTGATGTCGCGCCGGACACGGTGATTTACCATTTTCGTTTGGATGACGGAAGCGCTGTCAGCTTCACGTTCATGAATAAAATGCTGGCGGTAGGCGACCTGAAAAACGACAAGGGCGCCCTTTATCCCTGCTCCGGCACGGAGGCGCTTTTCGGGGTGGGTGGGGTAGACCTGTCGGTGCTTGATAAACCGGTACCAAACGATAAATTTATCGGAACGGTCCCCGCAAAGGATAACGGCGAAGGAGGCGGCGAAGGCGGGCAGAACGAGACCGAACCGCAAGTTACGCAGCCGCAACCGGCGGCTCTGAATCTTGTCAAATACGATGGCGGCTATTTTTCCGTCATGCTGCCGGAGGGTTGGCGGATTCAAACGATGGGTCAGTACACCACCTTTGGTTTCCGTGCCTGGGATCCGAATAACAGAAATTTTGAGATATTCTATTACGGTAACTTGTCACCGTTGCTGAAAAGCCACGATGCCAAAGCAAATTGGGCGAACTACATCAATCAAGGAGGTTATCCCAACGCCCGGCTGTACGCCGACGCACCTGCGATTGACATTTACGATGCCGGCAGTGTTTTCTATGAGTTCCATGCTTTGGGCGAGCTGGCCGAGAAGTACGTTCCGGATTTCAGCATCCCGCGGCTGCAAAACTTCATGACCATTGATACTCTGCCGCTTCAAACTCCGTATGCGTCGGTATGCACCAGCGAAGCGCTGGTTTTTGCCGGTTTGCAGGGTCAAGACGGCGCAGCCTGTCATGGTAAGTTTACCGCGTCAATATGGAGCACTCAGGGCTACTATATTGGCAATGTGGATATGATGCCCACGGCAGCGCTGAATGTGACCGGCGTTATCGCGCCGCAGACGGATTTTTTAGCCGTTGAAGGGATTCTCACGCAGGCGGTTTTCAGCCTTGCTTTCACCGTGGAATACGCCCAGCAGGCAAGCAAGCATATCCGAGATACCGGAGAAGCCGCTTTGGCGGACAACGCCGCCAAGCAGGCGATATACGACGCGGCCCAAGACGCGTGGGATGCCTATATTCGAGATTAGCCGAGGAATCCCCCAATTTTGTTTTGTTGTGTCGGAACTGTTGTATTAAAATCGGGATTTGTTACGGAAAGTAACGATGATGTCACGAATCGTTTATTGCCAACCGAAATCCTCCATATAAAATGGATCTTAGATTCAGATATCGGAGGTAATAAAAATGACATTGGGAGAAAAAATAAAAGAAGCAAGAAAACAATGCGGACTGACGCAGGAGCAACTTGCCGACAAGATGGCGATTTCGAGGTCTGCCATTGCAAAATGGGAATCAAACAAAGGCCTGCCGGATGTGGACAATTTAAAAGTATTGGCCAAACTCCTGAACGTCAGTGTCGACTATCTCCTTGACGACGGGGAGACCGAGACACAATATGTTGTCCACGAAGCCTATAATTTGTCTGATTACGGGAACGGAAGCAGAAAAAAGAAAAAAGATCGTCTGATCCGCGAAAAATTCCCCGATGCGAAAATCTATCCTTTGCTCGGACGACCAAAACTGACAAAAGGTGAAAAAATACTCGATACTATGATCCCTATATTAACGGATGCACCTTTTGGAATTCCGGATCTGATCAACAGAGTTAAAAATACAAATAAAGCGTTTTATTGGGTGGAAAAAGAAGAAAAACAATTCTTTGTCACCGTGACGGATGAATTGATCGAGACCCGTCAACTTAGAAAATATATTGCAGAGAGAAAATTCGAAATTGGAAATTGGGAGTTTACGAAATGTTCCTATGAGGTCAAATAAACCCACGGGGGATGGATCTTTTAGTTGAACGGGCAGGGCTGATACCGCAAGGATAGAGTTCGCCGGAAAACCATGATATGATGGGGGATGAGAAGGAGTGTTGACTTATGCGACAACAAGGAAAACCCAAATTGATCATGGTTGGCCTGGTCGTTGCCCTGTGCCTGCTATTGCTTTGCGGCTGTGGGCGCGCAAACCCTTCCGGATGAATAATGATATAATCAAGGTGGGTTAGATTCCATTCACTGTAAAGGAGAGTCGTTTAAGATGATTTGCTGGTTTTGCTCTTTGCGTGAGGCGCAGGTCAAGCACACCTATGGAATTGATATGTACGGGGAAGTAGATGCCAAAACAACCTCTGCTCTGACCGATATTGCCTATCGGGTTCGCCATGTGGAGGTTCCTCGTTGCGCCGATTGTCATCGACGGCATCGACAGGCGCGTTTTGCGTCCAATCTGAGTGTTCTTTTTTTCATTGTAGCGGTCGCGGCGGCGCCGGCAATTATTCTGAAATGGACGCCGCCGCTGATCTCCGGTATCTGGCTCGGATTGGCCGTCGGGCTGGTGCTGACGGCTTTGGTTTCCGTCAAACTGATTCTGAAAGGGATACATTCGTTGCGGAAAAGCCATGCAAAATATCCCGAGATTCAGGAGCTGCTCAAACAAGGCTACCGTTTTGGGCAGCGGCCCAAGGCCGGTATTCCCAAATCTGATCCGTCCCGCAAAGCATCCGAAGAGGAAACCTCGTCAAGCACCTGAAGCCGCGACCCGAAACGGCCGATTTCATTGCATGACCGGATGATAAGGTCTATACTGAAGGTACGGGTTTTAATCGAACTCCAAAAGAAATAGGGAGGCTTTGGGATGGGATTTTTGCCGGTTGCTCCGGTGCTGGCCAGCATCATTGAAGGGATCAGCACTTTTCAGATTATTTTATTTGTTGTCGGATTGCTTTTGCTGATTGTCGAGATGTTTCTTCCCGGTTTCGGTATTGCCGGCGGCAGCGGCGTGGTCTTGCTGGTGATCGCCATTGTTTTGACGGCCAAAAACGCAACTCAAGCGGCGGTCATGGTTCTGATTCTTCTGGCCTTGATCGCGCTTGTTCTTTTCGTCATCCTCCGGTCAGCTAAAAAAGGAAAGTTGTCCAAAACCCTGATTTTGAATTCGGCTGCCCGCTCGACCGAGGGATACCGTGCAACGGCTGACCTGAGCGATTTGCTGGGTAATGTAGGTGTTGCGCTCACCGTGTTGCGACCGGCCGGGACCGGTGAGTTTACCGACCGGCGCTTGGATGTGGTTGCCGAAGGTATGTACATCGATAAAGGAACCCCAATCAAGATTGTCCGCATCGAAGGTCGCCGAATTGTTGTTGAACCTGTGGAAGAATAAGTTAACCGCTTTGATGTAACGAAGGGAGAGATGTGTTATGCCATCAGAAGTTATCTTGTATATCCTGTTGTTTGCCGCCATTATTATTTTCTTGGCCTTATTTTTCAGCTTTGTTCCGGTTGGCCTCTGGATATCGGCAGCCGCCGCCAATGTCAAGGTCGGCATTTTTAATTTGATCGGTATGCGTCTTCGCCGGGTCACGCCGACTCGGGTTGTGACACCGCTTATTAAGGCGACCAAAGCCGGTCTGGACCTCAATATAAACAAGCTGGAAGCCCATTTTCTGGCCGGCGGTAATGTTGATCGGGTGGTCAATGCCCTGATTGCGGCCCAACGCGCCGAGATTCCTTTGGGTTTCGAACGGGCGGCCGCCATTGACTTGGCGGGACGTGACGTTCTGGAAGCCGTCCAGATGAGTGTCAATCCAAAGGTGATCGAGACGCCGATGATTTCGGCCATCGCCAAAGATGGCATCGAGCTCAAGGCCAAGGCTCGTGTTACGGTCCGCGCCAATATTGAACGTCTGGTCGGCGGTGCAGGTGAACAGACCATCATTGCCCGGGTCGGTGAGGGAATTGTTACCACCATCGGCTCTTCGGTCGATCACAAAGACGTTTTGGAAAACCCGGATCTTATTTCCCAAACCGTGCTGGACAAAGGATTGGACGCCGGAACCGCTTTTGAAATTCTCTCCATTGACATTGCCGACGTCGATGTCGGACGCAACATCGGCGCCCAGCTCCAGACCGATCAGGCCGAAGCCGATAAGCGTATCGCCCAGGCCAAAGCCGAAGAGCGGCGGGCCATGGCGGTTGCCAGGGAGCAGGAGATGAAAGCCGCCGTTGTTGAGATGCGAGCCAGGGTGGTTGAGGCCGAGGCCGAGGTTCCTCGGGCGATGGCCCAAGCTTTCCGCGAGGGTAATCTCGGGGTGATGGACTACTACAATATGCAAAATGTCATCGCTGATACACAAATGCGCGGCTCGATTGCCACCGGCGGCAAAACCGACCCGCAATCTCCCGAAGGCAAATGAGCCGACGAATCGCAAAGGAGGGTTGACAGATGGTTAATCTAGTCGAGCAGATCAAAGAAATGCTGTCAATTCTTGATGCCGTCGACCCGGCGGCAGCCGCGGAAATTCGCGGTCGCGCTCCGGCGCCTCAAAGGGCCGCGCCTGCGGCGGTTGCGCCGGCGACCCGAAAGGTCGGTCCCGCGGTGGTGGTGCCAACAATCCAAGAACTCGCTCCTACGGTCACTACGCGTCCCTCCAAAGATTTGACTCAGACGGTCCAAGACTCTCAGATTCGTCTGACGCCGGACAATTTGGCTCAGGGCGTCATCTTGGCTGAGTTGATCGGAAAACCGGTTTCCCAAAGACGTCGGAGAAGACGATAGAGAAAATTGATCAACAAAAATACAGGGGGGGTGCGTCTCAGGACGCATCTCCTATGCATTTGTTGAGGGAAATGAGGGGAATCAGAACAATTCGTCGGCGCGGGCGATCTGCTCCGGCGTCAGGCGTTGGATGCAATCCCAGTGCTCGGCCAGTTTGCCGTCTCGCAAGCGATAAACATCAAAGACAATATTTTCAACTTCGCCGGGTTTTAGCACCGCATGGTTATGAGAAACAACCACATCACCATCCTCATAAATGTGTTTGATATGCAAGTGCAAATTTGGGAATCTAGCGAAAAATCCCGTGGCGAATTCTATAAAACCCTCCCGGCCTTGGGCAACAGTAGGATTATGCTGTCGATAGTCTTCGTGGATAAATGAATCCACCAATGTGAGGTCTTTTTTATTGAAAACTTCGTTGGTAAACCGGATTATGATATCTTTATTGCTCATTTGCCATATCCTCCTAAATCGGTTTGTTATTTTTACTATAGTCATTGCTTTTTATTTTGTCCATCGGACTTGATATTTTTTCATCTTCCTGACATACTGGATTGATCAATTTATTAAGCATGATAGAGCTGTCTGTCATCGGGCAGGCATGAGGTTACCAAGATGAAAATCGTCATTATTGGCGCAGGAAAAGTCGGTGAGGAACTTTGTTGTCGCCTTGCCCAGGATGATCATGATGTTGTGCTGATCGAGCAAAACAGCCGGCGCTTGGAGCAACTGATCAACATGGCGGACATCACGGGGGTTAGTGGCAACGGGGCGGTTTACCGGACTCAAATGGAGGCCGGTGTTGATAAATGCGATATTTTTATCGCGGTTTCACCTCATGATGAAACCAATATCATCGCGGCGATCACCGCCAAGAAACTGGGCGCCAAGCACACCATTGCTCGTGCCCGAGATCCGGAATACTCCGAGCAAATGGAATTTGTCCGGGATTCGCTGGGCATCAACTTAATGATCAATCCTGAGATGGAGGCGGCACGCGATATCGCCCGGATCATCCATTTCCGCTCGGTTCTCGGAATCGAGCAATTCGACAACGGCCGTGTCAATATCGTCGAGGTCTTGGTGGCCGAGGGCAGCAGGCTCTCCGGCCACACGCTTAAAGAACTGCGTGAAATCGGTCAGGATTTTTTGGTCTGCGCCATCCAACGGGGAGACGAGGTTATCATTCCCAACGGTGATGCGACCATTCTGGCCGGTGATCGGATTCATATAACCGGTACGCTGGATGTGCTCAACAAAATGTACATTGCTGCCGGAAGCTTCCGGCAACGGCTGGATACCGTGCTGATCGTGGGCGGCGGTCGCTTGACGCACTATCTGCTTCCCCTGCTCCTGCGTCTGAAAATGCGGATCAAGGTGATCGAAGTTGATCCGGAAAGAGCCGATGCTTTGGCGGAAACCTTTCCTGGAGTCGAAGTGGTCTGTGGCGACGGAACCGATCAAGCTTTTCTTCAAGAAGAGCGCATTGCCAATTTTGACGTGGTGGTTTCCCTTACCGGCATCGATGAGGAAAATATATTGTTGTCTTTGTTTGCGGCCAATCAGGGGGTGAAAAGAGTCATTACCAAGGTCAATCGGACCGACCTGCTCAAGGTTCTGGACGGTGTTAATCTGGGTTCCACCATTACGCCGCGCCACTTGATCGCCAACATCATCAGCCGCTTTGTCCGGGCCCTGCAAAATTCGCAAGGTTCCAATGTCGAAGCCCTGTACCGCATTGTGGACAACAAAGTCGAAGCCCTGATGTTCAAGATCAAGTCCGACAGCAAGGTTGTCCGGATCCCTCTGATGGAACTGAAGGTTCGCGACAATTTGCTGTTTGCCTTTATCGTTCGCAAGGGCAAACTCATTTTCCCGCAGGGCAAGGATGCCATTTTGCCGGAAGACCGGGTGGCGGTTGTCACCACCCATCATAATTTTCAGGATATCGACGATATTTTGGAGCCGAGAGGCAACGAGCCCAAGCCATGAACAGCGTTGATAAACAAGGTGCCGAACGATGAATTACGGTTATGTTCGTTTTATTCTGGGCAGGATCCTGCTGCTCGAAACCGCGTTGTTGATTCCTTCTTTACTGATTTCGTTGATCGACAAAGAAGATAGCCGGATTCTCTTAGCCTTGGCTCTTTCCATGGGAGTGACTTTGATGCTGGGGATTTTGTTGAGCTTTCGGGCACCTCTCCAGACAACCTTTTATGCCCGGGAAGGCTTTGTCATTGTTGCGCTGGCCTGGATTGCGCTTTCCCTTTTTGGCGCGCTGCCTTTTGTCATCAGCGGTGCCATTCCATCGATGATCGACGCCTTTTTTGAGATGGCCAGCGGTTTTACCACAACCGGCGCCAGCATTCTGACCAATGTGGAAGCCATGCCGCGCTCTCTTTTGTTCTGGCGCAGCCTGACCCATCTGATCGGTGGCATGGGCGTACTGGTCTTTGTTCTGGCCATTATGCCTCGGGTGGGGTCGGCTGCGGTGCATATTATGAAAGCCGAGGTGCCGGGGCCGGTATTTGGCAAATTACTGGCCAGAGTCAGCAATTCGGCCAGAGTTCTCTATGTCATTTATCTCCTTATGACCGCGGTGCTGGTCATCTTGCTGGTTGCCGGCGGGATGCCCTTGTTTGACTCCTTTCTGCATGCCTTCGGCGCTGCCGGCACCGGCGGCTTTGGAATCAAAAACACCTCGATTGCTTTTTACGATTCGGCCTACATCGAGATGGTGCTGGCGGTCGCCATGATTCTCTTCGGCGTTAATTTCAATCTCTATTATTTGATCCTGATCCGTCAGGTCAAAACGGCTTTAAAGAACGAAGAACTCCGTTGGTATTTGGGGATTATCACGGCCAGCGTCTTAGTGATCGCCGTCAGCGTTGCTTCTTTTTATGATTCATTGGGCCTGTTGCTGCGCGATGTGTTTTTCACGGTTTCATCCATCATTACCACGACCGGTTATGTGACGGCTGACTTTAACCGATGGCCGCTGATCGCCCAGATGGTTTTGTTGTTGCTGATGTTTGTTGGCGCCATGTCCGGTTCCACCGGCGGCGGTTTGAAAGTTACGCGGGTGGCCCTGTTAATTAAGACCGGAATACAGGAGATCCGTCGCACCATCAGTCCCAATCGCCACACCTCTTTGAAGTTTGACGGCAAGTCGGTGGACAGCCAGCTGCAGCGTAGCATTAATGTTTATTTTATGGTTTATGCTTTGTTTTTTACCTTCAGCCTGTTGTTTGTCAGTATTCACGCCCCGAATTTTATCACGGCATTCAGCGCCGTGGCGGCTACGTTTAACAATATCGGGCCGGGACTTGACATGGTCGGTCCGACGAGCAACTACGCCGGGCTGTCCGATTTATCCAAGATTGTTTTATCCTTTGCCATGATCGCCGGCCGATTGGAAATTCTGCCGGTTTTGATCTTGTTTTCGCCCCGCACTTGGAGGAAAATCTGAAGAATTTTGATTCTTGGCCGAAGATAGGCCAAATTGTTGGCATATTATTCGGTAAACCCTCTTGCCGAAACGGGGGAATTTGCCTAAACTATTGTTAAGATCCGAATCCACCACTATAAGGGTTAATCTATTGATTGAAAGGAAAGGTTCAAAAAATGAAACAATTGGAAGCAGATGTTATTGTTGTCGCCGCCGGGCTTTCCGGTCTGGCCGCGGCCATTTCCGCCGCTGAAAATGGCTGCCAGGTTATCGCATTCGAAAAATCCCAAGGCACAGGCGGGGCCGCCAACATGGGCATGGGCCCTCTGGCGGTCGGCTCTCCGATCCAGCGCCAGCAAATGGTCACGATCACCCCGGGCGAGGCTTTCCGGAAACACATGCATTTTACCCACTATCGGGTCAATGCACGCTTGGTTAGAGATTATTACCACAAATCAGGTGATACCATCCAATGGCTGATGGACATGGGTGTTCAGTTTGCCGGGGTCCAGCGGGCCTTTGCGGCGGACGAAGTCACCCGTCCTTATGCGGACGGCGAGTTTACCTGGCATGTGGTGTTACCCTCTGATGGCAGTACACCCGGGCCACGCAGCGCAAGCGCCATGACCAAGGCCATGACCGATTATGCCGAAGAATTGGGCGTGGAATTTATCTTTGAGACTCCTGTTTATAAGATCATCATGGAGGATGGCTATGCGGTGGGTGTTCTTGCCAGAAACGCCGACGGGGAGGAAATCGAGGCCCGCGCCAGCGCCGTCATCCTTGCCACCGGTGGCTTTGGCGCCAATCCGGAGATGATCAAGGAAGAAACCAACTACGAATTTGGCAAGACCATTTTCAATTTTGCCGTTCCCGGCATGACCGGCGACGGTTTGCGCATGGCTTGGGAGGTTGGTGCCGGCAAGGTTCAACCAAGCATGGAATTGATGTATCAGCTGCCCAACAACATGGAACATTTCATTTTGGACGGTGCTTTCCGCCAGCCCTGCCTGTGGGTCAACCGGAATGGCGAAAGGTTTATGCCGGAAGACCAGATCGGAAACACCACGTTTACGGGAAATGCCCTGGCAACACAACCCGGTATGATTGGTTTTGCCATTTTTGACACGCCGCTTTTGAATCGCTACAAAAGAAACGGTCCGGATATCCTTTCTCATGTCCATCCTCATGATCTGTACGACCAGTTTGACGCCGCTTGGGATAAGGATATTGCCGAAGGTTACGAATCGATTTGCGAAGCCGACACCTTGGAAGAGCTGGCGGAAAAAGCCGGAATCGATGTGGATGGATTCATGGCTCAGATCGAGGAATATAACGAGATGTGCGACAACGGCTACGATGAGGTTTTCGAGAAAAACCGCATGTACATGCAGCCGATCCGCAAGGGCAAATTCTATTGCTGCCGACAAAATGTGGGCGCCTACGGATCTTTGGGAGGTATCCTGATCAACCATCGCACGGAGGTTTTGGATACTGATTCCAAGGTCATCCCCGGACTGTACGCGGTCGGTGTGGATGCCTGTAATATCTACGGCGACAGTTATCCGTTCATCCTGCCCGGCAATACGATGGGCTTTTGTCTGAACAGTGGCCGGATCGCCGGCGAAAATGTGGCGGCGGCCATTTTCGGATGACCGATGATCGGCTTTTGTCGGATAAATCAGAGTAAAGAGGCGGGTTTGAGTGTCAGCATTCAAACCCGCTTTCCTTTTTCCCGAAACAGCCGCCGACGGCCTGTCGGCCCGCCGCTCGCGGTTGTTTGCCGCTCTGTATCATGCTAAAATACAGAGGATTTTAGGCTCGAAAGACCATGCAGGAGACCACAATGAAACAGGATATGATACTCATTCTTGATCTCGGAAGTAATGACAACGCCGGTCTGGCCCGTGAAATCCGGGGGCTGGGTGTTTACAGCGAAATTCACCCGCACGACATTACCGGCCCTGAACTGGCCAAACTGTCCAATGTACGCGGCATCATCCTTAATGGCGGACCCAATCGCAAGGTGAACGGTGAGCTTATCAATGCTTCGGAAGCGGTCTATCAGAGCGGCCTGCCGCTTTATCTGTCCGACCATCAAGGTCATGCCCCATGGCCGATCTCCGCCACCGACCGGCGAAAGGTTCTGGAAGACTTTATTTTTCAAACCTGCCGAGCGCAAAAAACTTGGAATATCGAGAGCTACATCGCGGATCAGGTGGAACGGATCCGGCGGCAAGTGGGCAACGGCCGAGTCTTGCTGGCGCTGTCCGGCGGGGTGGACAGCTCGGTTGTGGCGGCCTTGCTGGTTCGGGCGATCGGTGATCGCCTAACCTGCGTGCACGTCAATCACGGCCTGATGCGCAAGGGGGAGTCGGAACAGGTGGTGGATGTATTTCAGAAAGAGCTGAACGTCAACCTGATCTATATCGATGCCACCGACCGTTTTCTGGATAGGCTGACCGGCATTGCGGATCCCGAACAAAAACGCAAGATTATCGGCGGCGAGTTTGTCCGTATTTTTGAAGAGGAGGCCCGCAAACAGACCGGCATCGAATTTCTTGGGCAGGGTACCATTTACTCGGACGTCATCGAAAGCGGAACCAAGACCAGCCAAGCGATCAAGAGCCACCACAATGTGGGGGGGTTGCCGGAGGATCTGCACTTCGAACTGGTCGAACCGGTCAAAATGCTGTTCAAAGACGAGGTGCGGGCGGTGGGCTTGGCCCTAGGGCTTCCCCAAAGCATGGTCTACCGTCAGCCGTTCCCCGGCCCGGGACTGGCCGTACGCTGCCTCGGGGCAATCACCCGGGACCGGCTGACCGCCGTACGGGAATCCGACGCGATCCTGCACGAAGAATTGGAAAAAGCCGGTCTGGACCAGCAAATCTGGCAGTTTTTTACGGTGGTTCCAGATTTCCGTTCCACCGGCATCAAGGACGGCAAGCGCAGTTTCGAATGGCCGGTGATCGTGCGCGCGGTCAACACCGTCGACGCCATGACAGCCGACGTACCGGAGCTTCCTTGGTTGGTTCTCCGCAATCTGACAGAAAGAATCACCCGAGAGGTGCCCGGCGTCAATCGCGTGCTCTATGATCTGACCCCGAAACCGACAGGAACGATTGAGTGGGAATAGACTCAAAATTTCTTAAATGGCTCAACCATGCGGTTTTCAAGCGTCGATTTTCAAAATTGGGACAAAATTGGGACAAAAGTCGGAAAAAAATAATTGAAAGAATAGTGTCAGCAGGCTTTCAAATGCTGATTTAATGCGGCAAAGAACCTCAAGGATTTTTTAAACTTGAGGTTTTTTTGATACTGTTTTTGATACTATTTTTTGTAATGCTTTGACTTTAGGGGATAGGATAATTTCCAATTTCTTAATTCTTCGTCAGTTATTTCTTCGTGAAAATGCTTATCTTTCATTTCCTTCCATTCAACTAAAAAGTCGATGAATTCAGGGTTTCCTCCTAAAAGTGAGGGAATACCGCCTTCAATGATTGGTCTGAATTCAAATCTTTCCTCCAAATCAAAAATGATTTGGTAGATATCAAAGTTATTTTTCAAATCGTGGCTTCTTAAGGCTGAAGAATTACATTCCAAAGCCTGTGCTATTATTTCCAACTGTTCATCACTGGGCGATCTCAAGCCCAATTCGTAATTTCTTATAGCTGTCGGCGTTAAACCGGACATAATAGCAACTTCTTTTTGAGTCTTTCCTCGCAGCTTTCTGATTTCTCTCAATTTTTCAGAGGATATCATCACAAATCTCCTTACAGTTTATAAATTTAATGAATCACTCTCTATATTTTAACACGTTTTCGGAAAAAACATAACACTTTCGTTCTCTTTGCTTGGAGAATAACGAAATATACTCTTTTGGATATTTTATAAAAAAAGGTATTGACAGAACACTTCTGTGTCCTTTATAATAAAAACCGAGGACACGGAAACGTTCTCTTTCAAGTTTGAAAATTAAAGCTCCTCTGCGGAGAACCTTGAAAAGTTTGACGAAAGGAGGAAATTTAATGAGTAATGTTTTTATGACAGCCAAAGAAGTTCAAGACTTTCTCGGAGTCGGCAGAACAACTGCATATCAAGTAATAAATGAACTCAACAAGGAACTTCTTGACATGGGCTACAAAATCCAAAGAGGAAAAATAAATAGAGCGTATTTTTTAGAAAAATACTGTTACGAGAAGAACTAAGGGGTGGTGAATTATGGGAGCTTACAGAGATGAAAACAAAAACGGCACATGATATTGCAAGTTTTCTTACCATAACTGGCAAGGTAAGAAAATTAC
>JAAYNF010000007.1 GCA_012520975.1 Clostridiaceae bacterium
TATATCAAGGCTTTTAGCACATATGGGTACAAAACCCATTGAACGAAAATGAGGTTTTTTCGCTTCGTGGGAACAAGTCCATAAGAGCGGTTTTTGATAGTCAAGTGGTCAGGTTAGATGTCAGTGCTTGGCGAGTGGTCAGGTTAGATGTCAGCGTTCGTGAGTGGTCGGGTTAGATGTTTTTTCGGAGTTTTTTGAGGTTGTGTGGTCAGATTGGATGTTGATATATAATCAAAAGCGGGTTAAGCATCTGTTAATTTGTGTTGTAGAATCTTATTATGGATAGAATGGAACGAAAAACAGTAAAGAATGGGATGCTTTTGTGCAAAGAAATTCTTTAATTAATTTTGATAGAAAAAAGCTTGACAGGGACAAAGTCCCCACTTGTTAGAATGGTTCTTGAAAGGAGGTCGAAGTTAAATGAGACCAAAAGAAATTCAAGAAAAACTTGGTATCGATGCTTACAGAATCAAACTATTTAAGCGAGAGGGCATCTTCTTTCCGGATAATCCGCCATCTGGAAACAGGAGCACAAATTACACAGAAACAGACTATGAAAATTTACGTCTTCTTGTAGTACTTACTAAATCCGGACTTACCTGTAGTGATATAAGAAAACTGCAGGATGGCGAATGGACTTTGGAAGAAGCGATTGTTGCTCGTAAACAGAGTATTGATGCTGAAATAGCCAGAAAACGAAACTCTCTGTCTTTGCTTTCAGAACTGCTTGATGACAAGGTGGAATTTGAGACATTTGAAACTGACCGTTACTGGAATGTTATTACGAAGAGGGAAGCCGCTGGAGAGGAATTCATGGACCTCGAAGATATGTATGGTTACCGCCCGGTTTCGCTTATCCGTAATATCCAGTGCCCTCACTGCGGTGAAGAGTATGAAGTCGATTTGGAAGATTACCTTTATGACCAGAGCAGCGACGAGAAAGAAAATGGGATGGGGCCTGATATAGTATACAGCTTTAATTCCGAAGATAATTACGAATGCCCAAAGTGTTGTAGGGTAATACAAATTGAAGGATGGATTCGAGAGTATCCGGTTGGTGCTTATGACTCTGAAGATATTAATCTTGAAGAACGGGAGGGCTGATTATGGCGATAACGAATGAAGAAAAAAGCCTTTTGAAAAAGTTGGCTTCAGGCGTATTAGATGGATTTGTAGGCGACGATTTAACTACTACCGGAGGCTCTACAGTTTGGAAGGCAATCAAGAATGGAGAACCCGTAATGTTCAAGCAAGGCCCTGGAGGAAAATTCTTTAATGGCAAGGAGAATGAGCGTTTTGAAGGTGTGATGCACACGCTGCAGGAATGGGTGACTGACGAGCAGAAGTTAGAATTTCTCAGAAAGTTTGGATGGCTTATGAAGGATGAGGCGGTTAAAGCCTACAGTGCCATGTTCAAACCAAAGAAATAGTTGAAAATCAAACAAGACTCCCCATACCGAGTTATGGCTGAGGCCGACCCTGACGAGGGTGCAGCGTTCTTCGATATTCGGATGACCGTCGCCTGCGAAGGGGACGCTACGCTGGCACCACTTGAGCTTACGGCACAAATCCAGCCCAATCCGGATTTCAAGGGTATGGTGCGGTGGTTTCTCGAATACCCGTTGGACAGCGCGGCGGCGGACTTTATTACGCTGGGCGACGTCGCCATATACCAGGCGGCTCTGGATTTCATCGAAAGCAGGGTGTACCCGATGAGCGGTGTGCCTTGGTCATCCAATCTCCTCTGGAACAAGTCGGGCGACAGCCATTATGAAACAGGCCGAGGCGACATAATGCGCAAATCCTACATTGCCATTAAGGACGACAGCTTTCCGAAGGGCATCAACGCCAACGAGTTTAAGAAAGTGCAAACGCTGGTGCACGAGCTTGCCCATGTCATCGAGGATCAGCACGGAAGCTATCAAGTAGATGCTACATCGGAGACCCACTCCTATTATCTGCAGCATCTATCCGATGTAACAAGAGGTCTTACAGACTTGGAAAGCGGCAGCGACAACCTCAAGGCCGATGTCTGGTATGCGATAAACTGGGCCTATTGGTTTAACGTTGACCCTGAAATCATCGGGGATATCTCCAAAATCGGTCCCTGGTTTGGCGGGAAGTTCACGGTGAGCGTTCACGAACTGTTCGACAAATACGCCTATCACACCGACACTTTGGGCGGCAAAATGTCCGAAACGCAGCGGCAAGCGGTGGCGCAGCAGTTCCGCCACTGGTACTTCCCGGGCAACCTGAGCGAAAGTGCCGTGCAAAAAGGTTCGACGGCAGCCGCAACAGGTCGGTTTACCGAGACCAATGGACTCCTCAAGGGCGCCGAGTGGACCTTCGTCTGGAACCAGGGCGTGTTGCAATCCATCGAGCTGGCTCATGACGATTACATCATCACAATTGAGGACTATTACTGGACGGGCGGCAATGAGCTTAAACTCAATTTGCAGATTAGACTTGAAGACAAAAACCTCCCTTCGTACAATTATGACTCTTTGTCTGTCACAATGGATGGCGGGACGTTCAACATAGCGGCGCGCTCCTTCCCAAGTGTGCGCTCCTTCGCGGTCGTTTGGAAATCCCTCAATGATTTTCAGCACAGCCTGATATACAAGAAAACGGGTTTCTCCGAAATTGCTTCCTGGACCGAGCGGAAAAAGTGACGCCGCGCATAGCTGCCCGACGAAGGCAATTTATCATACGGAGACGGTAATACTGGGTTTTATACTGTCGTGTTATTCAGTGAAGGTTTAAGGAGGGTAAAAGACATGTTTTGTAAACATTGCGGAATAAAACTCCTGACTGGGGCCGGTTTTTGCTCTAGCTGCGGAGCGAAAACCGAAGCCGGAGAGGCCGTGCCGGCGCCGCAGACGCTCTCTCCCCGAACAGTCGCACAACCGCCGCGGAAACATAAATTTGTGGACTTGTTGATGATTCCCGTTGCGATTATCCTCGTTTTGTTTGGTATTGGCAACACAGCGCTTACAGTAGTGGGCAGCACGACCACTGCTAAAGTGACCGATTATGAACAAGTGATGTTTGTCAACAACGATAATTCCTCAAGAAATCCCAGCCGCTACAAGCTGGAATACCAATTTTCCGTCAATGGGGAACGATTTACCGGTTCTGTGACACGGGTTTTCTCTGGCGGCAGCCATATGCGGCAGACACTGCAGGTTCGTTATCTGCCTTTTTGGCCGCATGTGAACGCGGAATATGGTGGAATGCCAGGACCTGCCGGTCTAATCATGATAGGGGTGGGCGTTGTGGCACTTGTATTTTGGGTCAAGAAAAAATACCGGCTGCGAAACGAAAGCCGATAGATGGCTTTTTCCGGGTGAAGCCGATGAATAAGACATTTTGCACCGACGAAAATTATGAACAGGTTGAAGCTTTTGTACGTCGGAATACACTAACCTTCCTAAGAAGGGAGACGACAGATGAAAAGAAAGCTCTTGCCAAGGATTCTCATAACACTATTGGGAAAAGCGCTCATTCTTTGGGGAGCCGGAAGAATTGCGCTGTTATCATCGGTGAGCCGGAGAACGAACCGATATCAAACCTGGCCAATATACTTACAGTATCAGCTACACCTTTACGCTGCCCGACGGCAAAGAAATAAATGGATTTACAAAGCAAATTGGCGATGGAATATATCAGAAGGCA
>JAAYNF010000079.1 GCA_012520975.1 Clostridiaceae bacterium
AAGTTTTGTGGCACGTGCAAATGTCCCAGAGCCAAATAATCGATCACGGAAGGAAAAATCTCCCGATCAACATGAGCCAAGGTGCCAACGTAGAGCTCCCGTACGCCATCACCGTCGGTTGTGCGTCCACCGGTGACAAAAAGATGTCCTGTAGCAATAATCGGTATATCGTCGCCGACGGATTCCCGTTGCTTGGCCGCCAAGTCGCAAACAGCCGCATAATGCTTGCGAATCCCCTCGATCAATTTCCGATTCTTGTCGGCGATTGTCTCGCCGGCGGAGGCTCTCCTGACATCACGGTCACGCAGGTACGGTACGGCGCAGACCAGCGCCTCCGGCTGCCCGTTTCGATCGGCAAGAAACAAACATTCATCCGCCGGATCGGAACTTGCCGCGCCCATGACATGAATGTGCATTGCTTTCAGCAAATTTCCCGGAGCATCGAGAAAAGTTGGCGAATCGTGATTGCCGGCGATGATAATGGTGTGCCGGCACGCTGTGGCGGGAAGACGCGAGAGAAATCCGTAATACAGCTCCTGCGCCCGATTGCTGGGAGTGCTGGTATCAAAAATATCCCCCGCCACGATCAAGGTATCAACATGTTTTTCCCGAATCGTATCGATCAGCCAGTCGAGGAAAGCCGCCTGCTCCTCGTAACGCTTACGCCCGTAAAGCGTCCGCCCCAAGTGCCAGTCTGATGTGTGTAGCAACCGCATAAAAACCTCGTCGGCATAGCAATTGATTTTCGTTTCATCTATCATTTAACCATAAAAATCAAAAAGGTTGAAAATTTGTTCCAAAATCATCATAATGAACAGGTAAAGTATTGAGGGGAGAAATCAACGATGAAAAATAAGAATTACCCGCTTTATGAGACCACAGTCTTCGAAAACATCCGGGTTATGGTTGAGAACGTAGCCCAAAAATATCCGGATCGGGTGGCAATTTCGTACAAAATCAATCCTCAGGATGCGCAAACCGTCGATGTTACGTATCTTCAGGCCCGCAATCGAGTCCGCGCGTTGGGCACCGGCCTGATCGCCATGAATCTTCGGGATAAACACATCGCCCTGATCGGCGATGCCACTTATGATTGGGTCTGCTCGTATTTTGCCTTGATGGCCATCGGAGCCGTTGTCGTTCCTCTCGACCGGGATCTGCCGGTCGAGGAAATTTCCGACATCTTGATCCGAGCCAAATGCGAGGGTATGATTTATCACCCGGCGATCGAAAACAAAATCAAAGATTTTCAAAAGGCCGATGCGGCTCTGCCAACAGTCATCGCCATGGGCCAACCCAGGGAAGCAGCCGCAATACCCATCGAAGATGTTGTCGCAAAAGGGCAAGAACTGCTTGACCAAGGGGATTCATCTTACGATGATTACACGATCGATGACGAAAGAATAGCCACCATTGTCTTTACCTCCGGAACCACCGGCAAAGGCAAGGGCGTTATGCTTTCGCAAAAGAATATTGTCTTGAACATGACCAACGGGATGTATAATTTTGCCATCACCCCCAAGACAATCAATACCCTGCCGCCTCACCACACCTTTTGTTCGACGGTGATTTTTGTCGGTCATTTTTCTCAAGGTTCAACCATTTACCTGTCCAGCGGTCTCCGGTATATCGGTGCTGAGATCAAGGAACAACAGCCGACGCACTTGGTTCTGGTTCCCTTATTTTTGGAGAAGTTGACCGCTAAAATTTGGTCGGGGGCCGAAGAAAGCGGCAAAGCCAATCTTTTGCGAACCATGATCAAAGTCAGTAATTTTCTGCGCAAAATCGGAATCGACCTGCGCCGCGTGCTCTTTAAAAGCGTACTGGATCAGCTGGGCGGCAAGCTGGAACTGGTCATCAGCGGCGGCGCCGCTTTAAAGCAGGATATCATTGACACCTTTGACAGCATCGGCATTACCGTTCTCAATGGCTACGGGATCACGGAATGTTCCCCCTTGGTGTCCTGCAACCGGAATAAATATCAAAAACGCGACAGCGTCGGTTGCCCGATTATCGATGAAGAGCTGAAAATCTTGAATCCGGATGAAAATGGCGAGGGCGAGATCTGCGTTAAAGGTCCCAACGTTATGCTTGGCTATTACGATGACCCGGAAGCCACCGCCGCAGCTTTTGACGAAGAAGGGTTTTTCCGAACCGGCGATTTTGGAAAATTGGACGAAGAAGGCTGGCTCTATATCACCGGACGATTGAAGAACATCATTGTGCTCAGCAACGGCAAGAATGTCTATCCTGAGGAAATCGAATTGAAAATATCCCAAATTCCCGGTGTCGAAGAGGTCATCGTCTATGCCGGCGAAAGCCGTTCCCAGAAAAACAAAGAGGTCATCGTCGCGGAGATTTTCCCCAATCAGGAAACATTGCAATCGATGGGAGTCGCCGATCCGCAGAAGTATTTTGACCAGGAAATCCGTAAAATAAACGGCACCATGATTGCTTATAAAGCTGTCAACCTAGTCAAACTCCGGGATAGTGAATTTGAGAAGAATACATCGAAAAAAATCATGCGTTTCCAAATCGACAAGAGCATCGATTGATGGAAATGGCGATGTCCGGATCGACCTCTTACCGGCTTTTCCAGCCCAAGGCGATCTCGGTTAGCACCTCACCGTCGGTGCTCATGACAAGCGTCATTTCGCCCCAAGGTGTTTGGCCAAAAACCTTGTAGTCGGTTTCATCGGCAAACGGATAGATTTGAAGCACCTCAGCAATCTTCAAGCCGGGTTGCAGGCCGCTGGCCAAACCGATTGCCGGTCCGGCGATGCGAATGCCGATAATTCTTCCGGCCCAGCGATGATGACGATAACATTCTCCGATAATCCGCAGTTCCGCCTGATCGTACATGAGTTGCATCTGACTGACATTGTCGCTGTTGGTCAGGCAATTGGAGTTATCATGTTGACGCGGTTCCCCAAGCACCGCATCAATCTGAGCCGAGCGAACCTGGATCGGTTTCTGTTGTTCGGGATCAATAAAATCATGGAAAGGCTCGCCATCGAAAAAAATCTTAACATCGGCAGCGCTGAGTTCATCCGGGATAATGTTGTTTATTTTATTGTGACCGGACGGAGTGGCAAACACCTCCAGCAAACGGCCGGACGCTGCGAATGAATCCTGCTCCGGTGCCTCATCTTCCAGATAAACAATGCTGTCTGCCCGGGCATGGGCAAGTTGGAAATCCCGCAGCCGAAGGGTCTTGTTTTGCGCATAATAGGCAATGACCTTGGCTGCTTTGGCCTCCCGAACGGCCTTGGTCGGTACAAACGGCTCCAACAGCACCGACAATGCCGATATATTGGCGCCGTCGACAGCGCTCATGTAAAGGTCGGCATAGTTTGCCAACGCCAGTGTCTGTTCGATCCAATCCGCTGCGAGATATGCCCGTCCCTCCTTCGACTTATGAATATAGAGGGCAAATTGATCCACCTGCTGGGAAGTTCGCTGATAATATATCCAATATCCCTGCAGCCGGTCGGCCATTTCAGGAAACTCCGGCCGCCGGTCACGCACCATGGTCCGAACATCGTCCGACTCGGCCGGATTGATATGGGAAAAAGCCAGAACATCACCGGGTATGCCACACCGCAGAAGCTGAATATATTGCTGAAACTGATCTCGATTGACATTTTTGCGCTGTGTTTCCGGGATTTGATCAAAAATGACTTGGGGATCGGATTCCGGCCGGATGGCATCTGTTAACTTGTTGATCAGGTCCGCCTCTGTCAACACGGTTCCGATCGCCGGTCGGGTGCCTGATTGGCGAAAACGTTGCAGAAAGGTTTGCAGATCATCCGTCGCTGTACAGGCGCTTTGAAAAAAGAAACTTCCTACCGTCAATAAAAGCAACAGTGTTTTGGCAAGATGCTTTTTCACCCGTCTCCCTCCGTTTTCTTCCGTGTCATCATGCGGTCGGCCTGCTGCCGATAAGCTGAGAATTTACGGCGCGCCCGGCTCAAGGCATTGTCAACCTGCTTCGTTGTACGACCAAGACAATCCGCAATTTGTTGATATCGAAGCCGCTGCATGAAGAGCAAAACTGTTTGCTGCTCGAGCCGACTCAGATGGTTAAGAAAAAAATCCTGCAAATCAGCAACACGTTCGCGATCAATCAGAATTTCCTCCGGGTTGGGGCCGGCATCACCAATGAAGATCTCCAAGAATCTGCTGTCGTCGGCATCATCTGATTTGATCAATGTATGCAGGGAAAGAGAATCGTTGAGCAGTCGGTGCTTCTGACGTGAAGCCCGACGGACGGCATCGGTGATTTGTGAAACAATGCAATACGAGGCAAAGGCCGAAAAAGGAACACGAAATTCCGGTTTGAAGTCACGAATGGCTTTGAACAGGCCGATCATACCCTCTTGAATCACATCTTCGGGATCGGCGCCGGCCATGAACATGGAGGCCGCTTTGCTCCGTACCAAGTTTTTGTAGCGGATCATCAAGGTCTCTATGGCTTGCTGGTCTCCTTCGGCTGCTCGGGCCAGCAAAACATCCTCTGACTTTTTATTTTTTCTTTCCAACATGATTTTACTCAATCAATTCCGGCTTGTCTTGATCTCGAGTTTCAGTGAATGTGGGTTTTCGGCCGCCTTGGCGATGCGCGGCGGCTTCAAAGGTTATGATGCCTGCCGCAATCGCCGCATTCAGCGAATTAACCTTACCATGCATGGGAATGGAAATCAAAAAATCACAATGCCGCCGCATAATCGGACTCAGTCCCTTGCCTTCACTGCCGATCAGGATGGCCAGCGAACCGCTCCAGTCTGCATCGCGATAATCGGTTTTGCCATCGGCATCGGCTCCGGCTATCCAAAACCCGGATTCCTTAAGTTTGGTGATCGCCTGAGAAAGATTGCCGACACGAGCCACAGGAACGTGCTCGATGGCACCGGCCGAGGCTTTGGCCACGGCGGCGTCCAGTCCGACGGAACGCCGCATAGGAATAATAACGCCGTGGACCCCCGCCGCATCAGCAATTCTAAGAACCGATCCCAAATTATAACTTTCCTGCAACTCGGCAAGAATAAGCAAAAACGGTTGCTCTTCTTTGGCTTTTATGCTTTCGATCAGGTCGTCCAATTCGATATACTCATGGGCGGCAACCTGCGCAATAACGCCCTGATGACCGTGCGTGGTTGTCATGGCGTCCAGCACACGTTTATCCACATCCATGATCACCGCGCCGGCCTCCTTGGCCATGGCGACCAATCTGGCCAAACCGGGATCCATTTTTTTGTTTTCGGCAGGTTTGGCAACCCATAATTTATTGATGGCACGACCTGCTTTAATCGCCTCAATAATCGGATTGCGGCCTTCGAGACGATCCGGCAAGCCTGTTCCGGCTTCAAATTGCCGGGGAATTATTGGATCGGGAACCGGTTGTGGTGCTCGAGCGGGGCGCTCGGGCCGATCTCGGAGCCGGGGCTCGTAGGAGGAGGGTCTGCCGCGGGAGGAAAAACTTTGATCGCGCCGCGGGCCGGCACCCGGCCGTGAGCCTTTTTCCTGCTCACGCCGTTTACCGCTGCCCGACTGCGGACCGGGACGAGACCCTTTGGGGCGTCTGCTTTCAGATCTTTTGGTCGGGTATCCTTTTTGCTTGGTGCCGTCACGATGTTCAAGATTTTCTTTCATTGATGCTACCCTCCAGAATTTCTTCCAGCAAGTGATCCAAACGGTCTTGATCACCTTTCAGATAGAGATAGCCAATAACCGCCTCAAGACCGGTGGCAGCCATATAATCAGCCGGATCGGCATTCTTGGGCATGCTGCTCGGTTGACTGTTGCGGCCCCTTCGATAGATCATGGTTTCGGTTTCATTCAGCAAGGGCAACAATCGATCAACGGCTGCCGCTTGGGCCGCCGCGCGAACCCATTTGATGGTTTCACGATGCAACGCACCCGATTTAGCATTGCTTTTTTGACACAAATATAATCGAATCCGCAATTCGTACACCGCATCACCGATGTATGCTAAGACCGAGATCGGTACTTCACGTAGATCCCCGGTGTACATCAATCCTGTCACCCTTTGCTGATCTTCGGACCCTGTGCTGTATCCATGACCACAAAGCCACGCGCTTGTATTTCCGACCGAATCGCGTCCGCCCGAACAAAATCCTTATTGTTTTTGGCCTCTGTTCGTTCGGCGAGAAGTTGCAAAATTTCGTCGGGTATTTCTTCTTCCGTCTGACCTTTTTGCAGGCCTAGGACATCAAGGAGTTCTTCCAGCAAAGACTTGGTCCGGCGAATAGACGCCGAATCCAAGCCGGGAACCGTGATTGCGGTGTTGGCCGCCCGAACAAGTTCGAAAATTGCAGCCAGCGCATCCGCCGTATTCAAATCATCGTCCATGGCCTCGATAAACGCCTGTTTGTAATTGCTGCGCGCGATTTCCAGCTCACGGGCCGCCTGCAGAGCCTGCGGGTCATCGGTCGCAGCAGGTGCTTTGCCGGCCCAAAATTCCAGATTGCTTAAACTGGTTTGAATTCGGTTCCAGCCATTCTGGGCGGCGGTCAACAATTCCGCTGAGAAATTAATCGGCATTCGATAGTGGGCGCCGAGCATAAAGAAACGCAGCACAAGATAATCATAGTGTTGAGCCAGATCACGCACGGTAAAGAAATTGCCGGCGGATTTGGACATTTTTTCCTGATCGATGTTAACAAATCCGTTGTGCATCCAAAAGCGCACAAAAGGCTTGCCGTTGGCGCTTTCACTCTGGGCGATTTCGTTCTCATGATGAGGAAAAACCAAATCCTGCCCACCGCCGTGGATGTCAATGGTTTCACCCAGATATTCCAAAACCATCGCGGAGCACTCGATGTGCCACCCGGGTCGGCCATCCCCCCAGGGACTTGCCCAAAAAGGCTCTTTCGGTTTACGTTTTTTCCAAAGAGCAAAATCCAGGTTGTTGCGTTTCCCGGACTCCTGACTCATTCGCTCACTGCCGCCACTGGCCAATTCATCGAGATTGTGACCGGAAAGCTTGCCGTAATCCGGCATCTTGGTCACATCAAAATAGACGCCGTCTTCGGTTTCATAGGCAAAACCTTTTGCCATCAGTCGACCGATCATATCTAAAATGACCGGCATGCTTTCGGTGGCCAGCGGATGATGGGTGGCCCGTCGGATATTGAGTTGGTCGGCATCAACAAAATACTCCTTGATAAAGCGATCCGCCAACTCACGAATGGTGATGCCGTCCTCATTTGCCTGCTTGATCATCTTGTCATCAATGTCGGTAAAGTTTTGTACGTAAGTTACGCGATGGCCGCGATATTCAAGATAACGGCGCAACGTGTCGTAGGTAATAAACGGACGGGCATTGCCTAAATGAAAATAATTGTAAACCGTCGGTCCGCAAACGTAGATTTTAACGTGACCGGGTTCAAGCGGCGCAAAGGGCTCTTTCTCGCGGGTTTGCGTATTATAAATTCTCATGATTCAGGCTCCTCGGTTGTTTCTGGATTTTTTTCAAACAAATTCTCCCTGTCAAATTTGGATTCAGGGTGAATTCTTTTCGTAACAGCTTGTTGTTCCGATTGAATTCCCAAAGACCGCTCCAGTATGGAAATCCGGCTGAAAAGCACGCAAAGTTCTTGCTCCAGCGGATCCGGAACATTGACGTGATCCAACTCAACGCTGCGTCGGACAGCCGCATCCTGCAGCCGGGCAATGCGACCCGGAACGCCGACAACCGTAGCTCCATCCGGAACCTCACCCAGAACAACCGCGTTGGCTCCGATCGTCACATTATCGCCGATACGAAACGGGCCGAGTATCTTGGCCCCGGCACCGATCAGCACGTTATCGCCGAGAGTCGGATGTCGTTTGCCCTTCTCTGTTCCGGTTCCACCAAGGGTCACATTGTGATAGATGGTACAGTGGTCACCAACCTCCGCGGTCTCACCGATAACGACACCCGCGCCATGATCAATAAAAAGTTTTTGACCGATTTTGGCCCCGGGATGGATCTCGATTGCCGTAAAAAACCGGGCGATCTGAGAAATCATACGAGCAATAAAAAATAAGCGCCGGCGGTAAAACCAGTTGGCCAACCGATGACTGATCAGGACGTGAAATCCCGGGTAAAGCAGAATGACCTGCCAAACCCCCTTGGCGGCCGGATCACGTTCTGCGATGGATTTGGCGTCTGCATAAAGGCCCATGCGACCGTTGCCCTCTCTCTCTTAAGCATTCAGTTCATTATCAGGATATTATAACAGAAAACCCGAAATGCCGCCCCCTCCTTTTGACACCTAGCGCTATATACTAGGTGGGTGCCCTGCAGCGGTCTTTGGCCTTTCCCTGTCGGACCGAAATCCGGAGATGTGACCGTATTCCATCTGACCCGAGCTCCCGTTAATGTCATGAAGGTTCAAAAACGGAGGCAGCGAACATTCCAGGCACCATTAGTATATCCCTTTTCGGTTAACTTCTCAAGGCCGATTCAAGGTTGGACCGAATCCGCCTGTCTCCGGAAGGGCAGACCGGTAGCCGGTATTTCTTCCGATCAGCCGGCTTTGCGTCTGTTTGTCGGACGAAACCACCAGTCCCACGACCGGGATGTTGTTGCGCCACAAAGGAATGGCGGCCTCGGTTAATGTTGTACCTGTGGTGAGAACATCGTCGACCAGCACGACAGGCCTTGCATCGTTGCCCTCCGGACACTCAAACCATCCGGTCAGGCTGAAGGCGCCATGCAGGTTGGCCTGCCGCTCCTCCCGGGTCATAAGACTGCTTTGTCTTTGGGTTATTCGGTTGCGAATAAGATGCCGTGACCAATCCGGTCGTTCGACTTGCTTGGCGAAAGCCGCCGCGATCAGGCCTGCCTGATTGTATCCGCGTTCACGTTCACGTCTTTGATGAAGAGGAACCGCAATCACCCCACGACAATCCATGCCAAATCTGTTCCAGCCACAAACCAGAATCTTGGCCAAAGCATGGGCAAGATCCGGCGCGTCACCAAATTTCAATTTGAGCAGCATTTGTCGGATCGGATCACGATACCAGGTTGCGCAAACAACCGGATAGAACCTGCCATACCCGGCCGGCCCGAAATCCGACCAGCTGAGCAGGGCTTGGGAGCGCATTCGGAAGGGAATTCGGGGCAAGCAGCTACGACAAAAACCCGATCGATCTGATTGATTTATCAGGACACGGTTACAGCAGGCGCATCGAGGCGGATAAAGGGCCGCAAGACCGGCCCGGACAACCGAATCGCCACCCAAAAACTCCATGCGGTTTTCCCCCGTCAATGTTAAGTCGGCGTCGATAAAAATCTTTTCAGAAGCGTGTGCCTTGTGTACGTGCGATCATTGGTCACCATGCTGACGATCGTCCTTCGCGAGGCAACCAGCAGTAATTTTTGCCGGGCACGGGTTACGGCTGTGTAGAGGAGATTGCGGGTCAACAGCTGTGGTGCGCCCGGTGGAACAGCCAAAACAACCACCGGATACTCGCTGCCTTGACTCTTATGAATGGTCATGGCATACGCCAGATCAAGATCTTCGAGTGTTACTTGATCATAAAGAACCAATCGATCGTCATCGAACAAAGCTTCCAGCGTGCTCTCATCCGGTTCAACCGATAAAACGGTTCCGGTTTCGCCGTTAAAAACTCCGGAACCGGTTTTTACAGGATCAGACCGAATAACCCAGCTTGTATCATAGCTGTTTCGAATCTGCATGACTTTGTCTCCCGGCAAAAAGCGACTGCCATGGGAATAAATACCCGCATCCTGATCCGGATATTCCGGCTGCATGGCTTGCTGAAGTTGCTGATTGAGCTGGCCGGTTCCGGAGGCTCCTTTACGAGAAGGTGTCAAAACCTGTATATCCCGCAAGGGATCCAAGCCATATTGTTCGGGTAAGATTTCACGGTAGAGTTTAACCACCGCCTGGGCAATGGTCTCTGCCGACTCCTTGACGATCCAAAGGAACTGGCTGTCAAATGTCTGGTCTAGCTCCGGTAAATGACCTGCGTGGATCCGGTGTGCATTACGAACAATCAAACTTTGGCTGCTCTGCCGAAAAACCTGGGTCAAACGCACGGTCGGTACCCGGCCGCTGTCGATCAGATCCTTGAGGACATAGCCGGGACCAACAGATGGCAATTGGTCGGCATCACCTACCAACACCAAGCGCGTGCCCGGTACAACCGCATCCAGCAAACTACGAAACAGCACGGCATCGATCATTGAGGCTTCGTCAACAATTAAGAGATCACAAGATAACGTGGTTTTTGCCCTGAGTCCGGATTGATAATCCATGGGATTTTCATCAGGAACATATTGAATCTCAAGCAGACGGTGTAGCGTCTTGGCCTGAACGCCGGTGGCTTCTGTCATTCGTCTGGCCGCCCGGCCGGTCGGCGCGGCTAACAGGACTTTACCTCCCAAGCTGTTCAGGCAGGAGCATAGCAGTTTGGTAATGGTGGTCTTGCCGGTACCGGGTCCGCCGGTCAGGACAAGAACTTGATTTTGCAGAGCAGACAACAACGCCTTTTGTTGCTCGGGGGCCAGAGTCATGCCTATATCACGGGCATTGCGTTGGATCAATTGATCGGCTTTGGCGGTTTGCATGAAATCCTCAAACCGGGAAGGTGCGCTTTCGATCAGAACACGCAAGCGCTCCGCGGCGACTTTTTCGCTGTGATAAAGGCCGCTGAGGGCAATGAGCGGTGATGATTCATCGCCATCTTCCACAAGCCTGACCTGTGGATCCCCCAGCAAAACAGCCACGGCCGGATGGTCAGCCGTTATCGCGTCTTGCAGGAGTTTCGACGCACCGGCCAACAACTGACCAAGGGGCAAACAGGTATGTCCCTGCGCAGCCGCCTGATGCAGCAAATATTTTAAGGCGCTGACCACGCGATGGGAAGACTTGGGATCCAGACCCATTTTTTGAGCCAGGGCATCGGCGGTGGAAAAACCGATCCCATATATTTCATCCGCCAGCCTATACGGATTTTCCAACACCAACGACAGAGCCTGGGCGCCAAATTGGCGATAAATACGGAGAATTTTTCCAAGGCCGATGCCCAGTGGCGATAAATAAAGCACAAGTCCTTGGTATTCCTGCTTTTCCAACATCTGCTCCGATATCAGATGGGCTTTTTTCGCGCCGATGCCTTTGATGTTTTTAACCCGTTCAGGATGATCACGCAAGATATTCAGGGTTTCATCGCCAAACTCGCCGACCAATTTTTCCGCGGTTTTTTCGCCGATACCTTTGATGATGCCCGATTTTAGGTATCGCAAGATGCTTTCACGGTTATTGGGAGCTACAACCTCGTAATGTTCGACCTGAAACTGAATGCCGTAGTCCGGGTGCTCGGACCAGCTGCCGAACAGACGAACTGATTCTCCCTCGGATATATACGGCAAAATTCCCACCGCAACCACGTCATCTTCCCCTGACAGGGCGATAACGGAATAACCGTTCGTTTTGTTGCGGAAAATAATGGTCTCGACGACACCATCGACAAAGGCCGTGCTTTGCAACGGATCGAAACCGATCTGACGTGGATCATTCAAGTCCGGCATCCGATCTCAAGGCCGCGGCCTTGTCGGTTTTTTCCCAGGGCAGATCCAGTTCCGGACGGCCGAAGTGTCCATAAGAGGCAATCTGCCGGTAGATCGGTCGGCAAAGATCCAGATCCCGAATAATAGCCGCCGGTCTTAAATCAAAATGCTTTTCGATGAGTTCCACGATTCGCTGATCGGGAATCAATCCGGTGCCGAAGGTCTCAACCGTAATAGAAATCGGACGAGCGACACCGATGGCATAAGCCAGTTGGATCTCACAAGCCTTTGCCAAACCGGCCGCCACAATATTGACCGCCACATAACGCGCGGCATAGGATGCCGATCGATCGACCTTGGTCGGATCTTTTCCGGAAAAGGCTCCTCCGCCGTGCCGGGCGTAGCCACCATAGGAATCGATGATGATTTTGCGGCCGGTCAATCCCGAATCGGCCCGAGGACCGCCAATGACAAAGCGTCCGGTTGGGTTGATGAGGATACGTGTTTTTTCATCCATCAATCCGGCCGGCAAGATCGGTCGGATAACCTGCTCAATGATGGCCTTCTGCAGTTCTTCGGTGGAGACATCGGGACTGTGTTGGGCGGATATTACCACGGTGTGGACGCGCGCCGGCACGCGGTTCATATATTCAACGGTAATCTGTGTTTTACCGTCGGGACGCAAAAAACCGCAGGTTCCGTTCTTTCGCACTTCTGTCAAACGCTTGGCCAGCCGATGGGCCAATGCAATCGGCAATGGCATAAATTCCGGCGTTTCCTGATTGGCAAAACCAAACATCATGCCTTGGTCGCCGGCACCGGTTTCCGCGGTCTCGTCGTCGATTCCCCGGCGCCGTTCCACCGACCGGTTGACGCCGATGGCGATATCTTCCGATTGTTCATCGATAGAAGTGATGACCGCGCAGGCATCCGCATCAAATCCTGTTTCATGCCCGATGTAGCCGATTTCGCGCACCGTGTTGCGGAC
>JAAYNF010000080.1 GCA_012520975.1 Clostridiaceae bacterium
GAGTGCCATGAGTGAAGAAATGTTTAATGCCGAAAAGCTATACCGGGCAACAATGACAATAGCAAAATCCATGCTAACAAAAGGCCTCATCACCGCCGAAGAATACACCATAATTGATACAAAAATGTTAGAAAAATATCGCCCAATATTCGGTACGTTATTAGCCCACACTTCCTTGACTTTATAGGCTTTTAGAGTGATGTATTGTATCAGAAAGGAAGTGATTATATGCGAAAAGTCAGCAAATTAGAAGCCAAGCCGCCACAATTGCCGGAGCGAAAAAAGGTCGCTGCCTATGCGAGAGTTTCTGAAGAAAAAGGCCGTACCCTTCATTCCCTATCCGCACAGATTAGCTTTTACAGTTCTTATATCCAAAAGCATCGTGAATGGCAATACGCAGGCGTTTATGCAGACGAGGGCATTTCCGGCACGACCGATAATCGTGCTGAGTTTAGAAGAATGCTTGAAAATTGTGAGCAAGGCAAAATTGACATCATCCTCACAAAATCCATTTCACGCTTTGCCCGTAATACGGTGGATTTACTTGAAACAGTCAGACATCTAAAAGAGCTTGGAATTGAGGTCCGGTTTGAAAAGGAAGGCATCAATTCTTTAAGCGAGGACGGCGAGCTTATGCTAACATTGCTTGCATCCTTTGCTCAGGAAGAAAGCCGCTCCACCAGTGAGAATGTGAAATGGGCGATTCGCAAAGGGTTTGAACAAGGAAAAACAAATTCCTTCTGCATATACGGCTATCGATGGGATGGCGAACAGTTCAATATCGTGCCGGAGGAAGCTGAGGTCATACGGCTCATATACGATAATTTTCTAAAAGGGCTGTCAGCCGAGCAAACGGAAATGCAACTGAAAGAAATGGGCATCAAATCATACACAGGTGGCCATTTTTCCAACACCTCGATCAGAGCCATCCTGCGGCAGGAGCGCTATACGGGTAATATGCTCCTTCAAAAAACCTATATTGAAAACCATATTACCCACAAAAGCAAAATTAACCGCGGCGAATTACCTATGTACTATGCGGAGAATACGCACCCAGCCATTATCAACTTAGAGATTTTTGAAAAAGTGCAAGCTGAAATCGCACGGCGCAAAGAGTTAGGGGTTTTTGCAAATTGGTCGATTAACACCACCTGCTTTACAAGCAAGGTAAAGTGCGGCAACTGTGGTGTTAGCTACCGGCGAAGCGGTAAACGGCAACGCAAGAAGTCAAGCCAAGTCTATTATATTTGGACCTGTCAAACCAAAGACCGCAAGGGCGTATCCGCATGTGGAGCTAAAAATATCCCTGAAAGAATACTGCAAAAGGTTTGTGCCCAGGTGCTTGGCTTAGAGGAATTTGACGAGGATGTGTTCCTGGATAGAATCGAAAAAATCGTGGTAAATGGCAAAGACGAGCTTATCTTTCATTTCTATGATGGAAAGGTCATTACTCAGCATTGGGAATCTACTGCGAGAAAGGATTGGTGGACACCAGAGGCCCGTGCAGCAAAATCCGCCTACAGCAAAAAGCATCCTCGCAGTTCTGGAACAATTACCTGCTTCACCAGCAAAATAAGCTGCGGTAAATGCGGCCAAAATTTACGCAGGAACACCAGCACTCGTGTAAGCGGAGAAAAGGCCCGTCACTGGCGCTGCCCACCACGCACCGATTGCGGACATAATGGTTTGGAAGAAAACCTGCTGAAAACCATCTCAGCGGATGCCCTTGGCATCAACGAATTCGATGAAGCGGCATTCACCGATAAGGTTGAGCGCATTACAGTAGTTTCCAATGAGGAGTTGATTTTCCGCCTCAAGGATGGTAGCGATGTTACTCGTCAGTGGCATTTTAAACGCCGGCAGCCGGCATGGTCAGAAGAACGAAAACAGCGTCTAAGCAAGAAAATGATACAGGTATGGAGGGATAAACATGAGCGGCGCGAAAACAGCTAGAAAAGTAACGACCATTCCTGCCACGATTAGCCGTTTCACAGCTGCTCCTATCAACGAGCAAAGAAAACGTCGTACAGCCGGATACGCCCGTGTTTCCACCGATAGTGAAGAACAGTTCACCAGCTATGAAGCGCAGGTTGATTACTATACCAAATACATCAAAAGCCGGGATGATTGGGAATTTGTTGATGTCTACACTGATGAAGGCATAAGCGCCACAAACACCAAACATCGGGAGGGATTCAAGCAGATGATTGCAGATGCCCTTGCCGGAAAGATTGACCTTATAGTCACCAAGTCGGTCAGCCGATTTGCCCGTAATACGGTAGACAGCCTTACTACAGTGCGTCAGCTAAAGGAAAAAGGGATTGAGATTTACTTTGAAAAGGAAAACATCTGGACACTGGATTCTAAGGGTGAACTGCTAATTACCATCATGTCCTCCCTTGCGCAGGAAGAAAGCCGCAGCATCTCAGAAAACGTAACCTGGGGTCAAAGGAAGCGCTTCTCAGACGGCAAGGTCACCGTTCCCTTTGGGCATTTTCTCGGTTACGACCGGGGTGAGGACGGCAACCTTGTATTGAACGAAAAAGAAGCAGTCATCGTCAGACGCATTTTTGCCCTTTTCCTGGAGGGTTATTCACCCTATAAGATTGCAAAGACACTTACTGCGGATGGCATTCTTTCCCCCGGTAAAAAGCCAAAATGGAATGCGGCAACGGTCCGACGAATGCTCCAAAACGAAAAATACAAGGGCGATGCCCTTCTGCAAAAAAGTTATACTATTGATTTCCTCACCAAGAAAAAGAAACTTAACGAAGGCGAAATTCCACAATATTATGTGAAAAATAACCACGAGGCAATCATCGACCCTGCGGTGTTCGACATAGTTCAGATTGAACTGGAAAACCGCAGTCCAGGCCCTAACCGCCGAAGCGGGGTCAGCATATTTTCAAGTAGGATAAAATGCGGGCAGTGCGGTTCTTGGTATGGCTCAAAGGTATGGCACTCCACCAGCAAATACCGCCGCACCATTTACCAATGCAATCGCAAATACGATAGTGACAATCAATGCCGGACACCGCATCTTGACGAAGAAAGAATCAAAAAACTTTTCATATCTGCGGTCAATAAGCTGCTTTCCGAAAGAGATGAAATCCTAGGAAATTTTGAACTCATAAAGGCTACAGTTTTTGATACAACCGACCTGGAAAAAGAGCAAGCTGAACTGCAAAACGAACTCGAGGTTGTGGCTGGGATGATACAGCAAGCCATCGGTGAGAACGCACACTTCGCTCTGGACCAAGGAGAATACCAAGAGCGATACAACGGACTTGTTGACCGCTTTGACCTTGCTAAGGCTCGCCATACTGCGGTTACCGAAGAAATCACTGGTAAACAGACAAGGCTCAGTACGATTAATGCCTTCCTCTACACCCTCCGCA
>JAAYNF010000081.1 GCA_012520975.1 Clostridiaceae bacterium
AATACGAATATGGTCTTTACACCGAACTGGCAAAGAAGGCCGCGGAGGATATTTCTTCTCTGGATGCGTATCGCCAGCCTTGACAAAAGAAATAGGAGGAGACCATGAAGATAATACGTGGCATTAACCGCTTTTTCACCTGGGTATGCATGGTGTTGATCGCAGCGCTGATGTTGCTTATGGTGGCTGAGGTTTTGAGGCGCGCTCTGTTTAACCGGGCGATCCTGGGCTCTACCGAATGGGCGCAGGTTTTGCTGGTCTGCAACATGACCGCCTTTGGCGCGGCTGTTCTGAGCAACCGTCAGATTAAAGTCGACATATTGACCGCGCGTCTTCCTAAAAAAGCACAGGTTGTACTGGATGTGGTAATGCTGGCCCTGTGCCTGGTGACCATCTCCGTACTTTCCTGGCAGCAGTTTAATTTTGCTATCAAGAGTTATAATACGGGTATTTTCTATAACAATATCAATCTTCCCCAGTGGCCGTTTGTGGCTCTGTTTGCACTTAGCTATGGCGTTGCGGCGCTGACGATACTGTCCCTTATCATTCGCAAGATTGCTTCCATGATTAAGGGTGAGTGGGAAAAAGAATGGAGACTGGAAGAAATGGACGAGATTTTCGTCTACGGCAAAGCCGGTCCGCCGCGAAGATCCGAATCTGAAGAGGAAGGGGGCAGCAGCAATGGGGATGAGTCCTGAGCTTATCGGCGCTCTCGGTATTGTAGCGCTGCTGGTTCTGCTTGCGCTGAAAATGTGGGTGGGCGCGGCCATGGCTTTGGTCAGCATGGTCGGTATTATTCTGCTGAAAAATTTTGATGTCGCCATGGCTGCGGCCAGTACGTCCGCCTTTAAAAATCTGAACAACTACACTTTTACCGTTATCCCCATGTTTACACTGATGGGAATGGTCATTGCCGAATCCACCATGGGCAAGAACCTGTATGATGCGGCCTATGCTTGGGTCGGCCGCTTCCGCGGCGGTCTGGCTTCCGCCACGGTGGTGGCCTGTGGTATTCTGGGTGCCATTTCCGGCTCCACCAATGTGGGCGTACTGGTTATGTCCCGCGTGGCTATGCCGGAGATGACGCGCAACAACTACGATGAATCCTTTGCGGCCGGTGCGGTCGCGGCCGGTGCTCCGCTGAGCATTCTGATACCGCCGAGCATTGGTTTCATCATGTACGGCATTATAACCGAGAACTCCATCGGCAAGCTGTTCATGAGCGGCATCGGCGTCGGGGTCCTCCAGATCATCCTGTATATCATCTTGATTTACATTCTTTGCCGCAGAAAACCGGAGCTTGGCCCCCGAGGTCCTAAATTGGCCTTTAAGGATATGCTGAAGGCACTGCTGAAGGTGGCTCCTATTTTGGCGTTGGTGGCCTTGGTTATGGGGGGTATCTACAAGGGCTTTTTTACCACGACGGAGGCCGGAGCAATAGGTGCGTTCGGCTCCATCTTGATTGCCTTTATTTTCCGGCAGACCACCGTCAAGAAAATCAGGAAGGC
>JAAYNF010000082.1 GCA_012520975.1 Clostridiaceae bacterium
AACATGAAAACTGATATTCAAATCGCGCAGGAATGCCAACTGCGCCCCATCCGCGAAATTGCAACAGAAGCCGGTGTGCCTGAAACCTATCTGGAGCAGTATGGTAGCTATAAAGCCAAGATAGACCACCGACTGCTAAAGGATATGGCGGATCGGCCCGACGGAAAATTAATTCTGGTCACAGCCATCACTCCCACTCCGGCTGGTGAAGGCAAAACCACGACATCGATTGGCCTTGCGGACGGACTGCGTAAAATCGGGAAAAAATCAGTTGTGGCGTTGCGGGAACCCAGCCTGGGACCCGTGTTCGGAATGAAAGGCGGGGCTGCCGGGGGCGGATATGCCCAAGTGGTACCTATGGAAGACATCAACCTTCACTTTACCGGGGATCTCCACGCCATTGGATCCGCCAACAATCTGTTAGCCGCCATGATTGACAATCATATCTTTCAGGGAAACGCCTTAAACATCGACGTCCGCCGCATTACTTGGAGGCGGGCGGTGGACATGAACGACCGCCAGCTCCGCAACATTACAAGCGGTCTCGGCGGGCGGGTCAACGGCGTTCCTAGGGAAGACGGTTTCGATACCACGGCGGCCTCCGAGGTCATGGCAGTTTTTTGTCTTTCCAAGGATATCAATGACTTGAAGGATCGCCTCGCCCGCATCATTATTGGGTACACGCGGGATGAAACCCCAATTACCGCAGGTCAGCTGAACGCCCACGGTGCCATGGCCGCCCTGCTCAAAGATGCTTTCAAACCGAATCTGGTTCAGACACTGGAAGGCACGCCGGCTTTTATCCATGGCGGACCTTTCGCCAACATCGCCCACGGCTGTAATTCCATCATTGCCACCCGGATGGCCCTCAAACTGGGGGACTATGCGGTCACCGAGGCGGGCTTCGGAGCGGACCTCGGAGCGGAAAAGTTTCTGAACATCAAGTGTCGTGTGGCGGGACTCAAACCCTCCGCCGTCGTTATCGTCGCGACCATGCGTGCTCTCAAGCACCATGGCGGTGTTGCCAAGGCCGACTTGAACAAAGAAAATCTTGTGGCGTTGGAGAAGGGTCTGCCCAATCTCCTCCGGCATGTGGAGAACATTACCAAGGACTTCGGTCTCCCGGCCGTGGTGGCCATCAACGCGTTCCCCTCTGACACCGACGCCGAATTGAAAATGGTGGAGGAGAAGTGCCGGACACTTGGGGTCAACGTGGTTCTCAGCGAGGTCTGGGCCAAAGGCAGCGAGGGAAGCAAAGCTCTGACAGAAGAAGTGGTTCGGCTCTGTGAAATGTCCTCTGACTTCAAGTACACTTACGAAGCGGACGCCTCCATTGAGGAAAATCTCGGCATCATTGTCACCAAAGTCTATCACGGCGACAGTGTAGTGCTGACGTTTGACGCTAAAAAGCAGGCCGCCCAGCTCACCGAGCTGGGGTTCGGCAACTATCCCATCTGCATGGCCAAAACCCAATACAGCTTCTCGGATGACCCCAAGCTGCTGGGCGCGCCCAAGAGCTTCAAGGTCACAGTGCGCAACCTGAAGGTCAGCGCCGGCGCAGGCTTCATCGTGGCCCTGACCGGCGACATTATGACCATGCCGGGTCTCCCCAAGAGTCCCTCCGCCGAGAGGATCGATGTGGATGCCAACGGCAAAATTTCAGGTTTGTTTTAGAGAATCAGGCGAAAAGGGGCGAAAAAATCAGGGCGGGTTGTGTATGTTGGCCCCTTGACACCGCTCCGGAGGACTTGTATAATAGGCGGTACTTTATTAATTTATCAAGATAAAGTGATAAAGTAATGGCGAGGAACACACTTTCCAAAGGAGAAAAAACAATGTCAACATGGCAATTTCATACACCGGATGGAGTGAACGACATACTTCCCGAATCCTGCGCCGCCAAGCGGAAATTAGAAAACAATCTGCGGGATCTTTTCTGTGGAAGGGGCTATCAGGAAGTTGAAACGCCGGGTATCGAATTCTATGATGTTTATGCTGCCGGTGGTGGACTGGTCCCCCAAGAAGGTCTTTTTAAGTTTTTTGATGAGCAGGGGAGAATTCTCAGTCTGCGTTATGACGGAACGATCCCGGTCGCCCGTTTGGCGGCCACCGTTTGTCGGGAGGCCGAGCCGCCGTTGAGATATGCCTATGTTGGCAATATGTATCGCTATGATGAATTCGGTGGCGGCCGGCAAAGGGAGTTTACTCAAGCCGGCATCGAATTGCTGGGCAGTCAAAGTCCGGAGGCCGATGCGGAGGTTATCGCCATCGCCATTGCCGCCGCTCAAGTTTGTGGCATCAAGGATCTCCAGATATCCCTCGGGCAGGTCGAATTTTTTCGTGGTTTTCTGGTCGAATGGGGTATCAGCGGCGAAGAGGCCGAGCTGCTTCCCCTTTTGATTGACGCCAAGGAAATGGTGGCGCTTGAGGAATTGTCGGATCGGTTGCAATTACCGTCCAGAGGCCGTGAAATCTTGCTGCGCATGGCATCCGGGTATGGAACATTTGACTTGCTGGATGAAATGACATCGCTGGTCAGCCATCCCGACTCCCTCGCCGCGCTGCAAAATCTACGGGATATCCTGACCATTTTGGACGATTACGGCTATCTGCATTACGTCTCGATTGATTTGGGTATGCTAGGCGGTCTGGACTATTATACAGGTGTCATTTTCAAAGGCTTTACCTACGGTTTGGGTTTTCCGCTGTTCAGCGGAGGCCGGTACGATGGTTTGGTCGGCCTGTTCGGGAGAGACCTTTCGGCCACCGGATTTTCCATCGGCGTTAATTTTATCTTGACCGCCCTGAGCCGGCAAAATCTTCTGTATTCACCGGTCGAAGGTATTGTTTATCTCGGATATGACCCCGGATTGCGTGCGTCGGCTTTTAGCCGGGCCGACCAATTGCGTCAGGAAGGTATGCGTGTGATCTGCGACCACCGGAATCAAACCCCCGCCATGTTGCGCCGGCAGATCAAGGCGGAACCGGAGGCCCGGGCGGTATGGTTGGATGCCGACGGCCGACTGACTTGGCTGGAAAAAGAGGTGTAACATGAATTTTTTGACCATTGCGCTGGCCAAAGGGCGTCTGGCCGATCAAGCCATTGAACTGTTGGAGCTGGCCGGATACAATTGTGCGGCCGCCAAGACAGAAACCCGCCGGCTGATCTTGGAGGATCAAGCCAACGGCTTGCGTTTCATCATGGCCAAACCCGCCGATGTGCCGACCTATGTGGAATATGGCGCGGCGGATGTCGGCGTCGTCGGAAAAGATACGCTTCTTGAGGAAGGCCGGTCCCTTTACGAAGTGTTGAATTTGGGTTTTGGTGGCTGCCGTATATGCGTGTGCGGACGTCCGGAACTGATGGGTCGGCTGGACAGCATTCCCAACAAACGGGTGGCAACCAAGTATCCGCGAATCGCCCGGGAATATTTTGAAATTAAAAAGCGAGAAAGCGTTGAGATCATTAAATTAAACGGGTCGGTGGAATTGGCGCCGTTGATCGGCTTGGCCGAGGTCATTGTCGACATCGTGGAAAGCGGCAGGACCTTGCGGGAAAACGGTCTTGTGGTCTTGGAAACCATTGCCGAGATCAGTGCCCGCATGGTGGTTAACCGGGTCAGCATGAAAATGAAAAGCCAACGAATCAATCCACTTATCCAAGCGGTTCGGCAACAACTTGAGAACAAAGGAACCCGGACAAAAGAGGTGATCGAATGAGTACCGGTGATGAACAGTCAAGGGTTGTTCTCCGTATTCTCAGAACCGATCGGAGCGAACTTGCAAGCGTGGTAAATCGGCTGGGGATGCGGGGGAAAATGGATCTTGAACCGGTTGTGACGGCTACGAAAGCCATATTGGAAGAGGTTCGCGGGAAGGGCGACGAGGCTTTGCTGGCATTAACCGAACGTTTTGATCAGGCAAGATTGACCGTAGCCGACCTTCCGGTTGGAGAGGCCGAGATCAGCATGGCCTTGGATCAGGTTGATATCGGTCTGCTGGACATTTTGCGCCAAGCCGCTGAAAACATCAGTAAGTTTCATCAAGCACAACGGCCGGTTGACGTGGATATCGACGGAAAAATCAGCCTGATCAATCGGCCGCTGGCCAAGGTGGGTGTTTATGTGCCAGGTGGAACAGCACCTTTGCCTTCGTCGGTTTTGATGAATATTATCCCCGCCCGCGCGGCCGGTGTCGAGAAGATCATCATGTGTACACCGCCACGGGCCGACAGCTCGATTGATCCGGTTATTCTGGCTGCGGCTTTCATTGCCGGAGCCGATGAAATCTACCGCATTGGCGGCGCTCAGGCTATCGCGGCCATGGCCTACGGCACCAGAACCATTCCCAAGGTGGATAAAATCACCGGTCCGGGAAATATCTATGTCAATACGGCAAAAAGACTGGTATTCGGCCAGGTTGATATCGATATGTTCGCCGGTCCCAGCGAGATTCTGATTATTGCCGACGAAACAGCTGATTCGTCCTATGTGGCCGCCGATCTGCTGTCACAGGCCGAACACGATGTACTGGCCTCGGCACTGCTGGTCACCACTTCCGAGCAACTGGCCGAAGCCGTCGTTTCGGAAACCGCCAGACGTGCCGCCCTGCTTCCGCGCAAGCATATAATCGCCCGGTCTCTTAATGACTTTGGCGCCGTTTTGCTTGTGCCTGATCTGGCCACGGCGGTGGAATTTGCCAACGAACTTGCCCCCGAGCACTTGGAGTTGATGGTTGCCGAGCCGGATGATCTGTTGCCTCGCATCCGCAACGCCGGAGCTATTTTTGTCGGGTCTTACAGTCCGGAGCCTCTTGGTGACTATTTTGCCGGAACCAACCATGTCTTGCCGACCAGCGGAACAGCTCGGTTTTTTTCACCCCTCAACACAGGTGATTTTATCAAGAAAATAAATTTGATCCGCTATACGCGCGAAGATCTGGCCAAGGACTGGCGCGCAATCGCCGAATTTGCCGAGGCGGAGAATCTTCGCGCCCACGCTGAATCGGTACGCGTTCGTTTCGGTGCCGATCAGTTGGCAGGACTATGACCGCAACTTGCAATCATTGATTTTGACCTGTGACGGAGGAATACAACCCATGTACGAACAATCGGACGCCAAAAGGCTTTGGAACAGAAAGGTTCGCATTCTTACACCTTATGTGCCCGGCGAACAGCCCCGTGAACCAAACCTCGTTAAGCTGAACACCAATGAAAATCCCTATCCACCGGCTCCCGGGGTTCAGGAGGCCATCCGTCGATTTCCTGCGGACCGACTGCGCCTGTACCCTGATCCGGCCAGCACCGATCTGCGCCGGTCGTTGGCGGAATATTACGGGGTTTCCCGGAAACAGGTTTTCGTCGGCAACGGTTCAGATGAAATTCTGGCCTTCGCTTTTCAAGCCTTTTTCAATCCGATGCCTGTCGGTTCGGCCCCGATCGACCCGCCTGAGCGCATTGTCTTTCCGGATATCACATACAGCTTTTATCCGGTTTATGCGCGCATGTATGATGTTCCTTATCGGGAAGTACCCCTCGACGACCGGTTCCAAATCCAGCTTCGACTGATGGAATTGCCGTCCGCCGGCATCGTACTGGCCAATCCGAATGCCCCCACCGGAATACCGGTTGATCCGGAGGCGTTAAGGAGACTTGCCGCCTGTGATCGCAACCGACTTTTGCTCATTGACGAAGCCTATATTGATTTCGGCGGGCAATCGGCGGTTGAGCTTTTGCCTGAGTTTGATAACATTCTGATCGTTCAAACGCTGTCTAAATCCCGTTCCTTGGCCGGTTTGCGTGTTGGTTTTGCTTTAGGGGCACCGGCTTTGATCGAAGCGTTGGAACGGATAAGGGACTCCTTTAATTCGTACACGCTGGATCGTTTGGCCCAAGTGGCCGCGGAGGCTGCTCTTGCCTCATCGGCTTGGTTTGAGACAACTCGCGCGCAAATTATTGCTACCCGTGAACAAGCTCGAGCCGAACTGACCGAATTGGGTTTTATGGTTTTGCCCTCGGTCGCGAATTTTCTTTTTGTTCGCCATCCGGCGCGCTCCGGCAGCGAATTATATCAGGCGCTACGTGACCGCGGCATTTTGGTCCGGCATTTCAGTCGGCCTCGGATCAATGATTTTTTACGGATCACCATCGGAACCGATCAAGAAATGACCCGTTTGTCGGCTGCCTTGCGAGCCATCCTTGCCTCATCGGCAAAATAGAGCAAGGGTTGACTTGGCGGCGGAACCCCACCTGAGCTATAATCAGATAGTCAAAAATCAAGCAGGAGAAAGAATTTATGCGTCAATCCACGATAAACCGTAAAACACAGGAAACCGAAATTACCGTCACCGTGACTTTTGATGGTCAGGGCAGGTCGTCGGTGGACACCGGCATTGGTTTTTTAGACCACATGTTGACGCTTCTGGCCCGTCATGCCGGATTGGATTTGGAGATCAAGGCCGTCGGCGATCTGCACGTAGATGGGCATCACACCGTGGAAGATATCGGCATTATCCTAGGACAAGCCATTTCCGACGCCCTCGGGGAAAAGCGTGGCATTCGCCGCTATGGTCAGGCGACGCTGCCCATGGATGAGGCGCTGCTTTCCTCCGTGCTTGATCTGTCCGGCCGACCTTTTTTTGTTTTCAATGCCCGATTTGATCATGGTATGGTCGGTGGCTTTGACACGCAGTTAACCGAGGAATTTTTTCGCGCGGTGGCCTTTAATGCCGGTATGACCTTGCATTTGATCTGCCATTACGGCAACAACGATCACCATAAGATCGAGGGGTTGTTCAAGGCCTTTGCCCATAGCTTGGCTTGCGCGGCCTCCATCGATCCTTCCTTGGCCGGAGAGGTTTTATCGACCAAGGGCGTTCTTTGATCGATTCCTTTGGGATCCGGACCGATGGCAGGAGGCTCAATATGCCGGCACCACTGAAAGACACTGATTTTATCAACCATCCGGTTTTCATTCGCGGCAAGGTTCGCGATGTCTACGACCTTGGAGAAAATTTGCTCATCGTGGCCACCGATCGCATATCCGCCTTTGACGTTGTTTTCAATGAGCTGATCCCTGAAAAAGGCGTGGTATTGAACAGTTTGGCTGCGTTTTGGTTTGACCTGACCCGGCAAATTGTCGCCAATCATATGATCAGTGTCGATCCTCGCCAATATCCACGTGGTTTTGATCGTTTTGCCGATTCTCTGTCCGGCCGGTCGATGCTGGTGAAAAAAATCAACATGTTACCGGTCGAGTGCATCGTTCGCGGTTACTTGGAAGGCTCTGCTCTCAAAGCATATCGTGAGACCGGGCTGGTGAGCGGCATTCCATTGCCTGCCGGGCTGGTTCAGGCCGATCGGTTGCCCGAGCCGATCTTCACCCCTTCGACCAAGGCCGAAAGCGGTCACGATGTGAACATCTCCTATGAGGCGTTTTCCGCGTTGGTCGGAGCCGACCGGGCGGCCGAAGTCCGGCGAAAAAGCCTTGAGCTCTACCGGTTTGCCGCCGATTTTACCGAAAGCCGAGGCATCATTCTGGCCGATACCAAATTTGAATTCGGATTGCTGGACGAAGAGTTGATGCTGGCGGATGAAATCTTTACCCCGGATTCGTCGCGATTCTGGGAAAAAGCAGATTATCAGCCCGGACGGGCGCAAAAAAGTTTTGATAAGCAATATCTTCGTGAGTGGCTGGAGACGCTGGATTGGGATAAATCCCCGCCTCCGCCGAAGCTGCCGCCGGATGTGATTGCCCAAACCGGAGCCAAATACAAGGAGGCCTACACCCTTCTGACCGGTAAAAGGCTTGCATGATTGCCATCGCGACATTTTAGACGAGGAGACCAAGACGTGGACAGAAAAAAAGAACCGATGACGATCTATCCGGCGATCGACCTGCTGGCGGGACGATGTGTCCGGCTGCGCCAAGGCGATTACAATCAGGTCACTTCGTACAGCGATGATCCTTTGGCTGTGGCGCGCTTGTTTCGCGAAGCCGGCGCCGGCTGGCTGCATGTGGTGGATCTGGAGGCCGCACGAACCGGCATTCCGGTTCATGCGGCATTGATTGCTCGGATTCGTGAGGAAACCGGTCTGAAGGTCCAGACCGGCGGCGGCATCCGTTCCTTGTCCCATGTCCGTACGCTGTTGGAGGATTATGCCATTGACCGGATCGTGTTGGGAACAGCCGCCGTGCGCAATCGTGCTTTTACCAAAGATGTCCTGCGGCTCTGGCCGGAGCGGACAGCCATCGGCATCGATGCCCGCGATGGGGAGGTCAGCGTGGATGGCTGGACCCGAGGCAGCGGCTTGAATGCTCTGGACTTTGCTCGTGAAATGGCCGCCGCCGGCGCTCGGCTGGCCATCTATACAGACATCAGTCGTGATGGCATGTTAAGCGGAGCCGCAACCGAGGATGTCAGGACAATGGTGGAACAGGGCGGTCTGGCAATCATTGCGTCCGGCGGCATCGGATCCGCCGATGATATCGAAGCTGTTCGTCAGACCGGAGCTGTTGGTGTTATAGTCGGCAAAGCTATTTATGAGGGCAATGTGAGGTTGGATGAATGTTGGCCAGAAGAATAATTCCATGTCTGGATGTCAAAGGCGGCCGAGTCGTCAAAGGCATTAATTTTGCCAACCTTCGTGATGCCGGAGACCCGGTTGCGACCGCAAAGGCGTATAATGAAGCGGGAGCCGATGAATTGGTTTTTTTGGACATATCGGCAACCCTCGAAGAAAGAGGAACCCTGATCGACACGGTTGGTCAAATCGCCGAACAAATTTCCATTCCCTTCACGGTGGGCGGCGGCATTCGTACCCTTGAGGACATTCACCGTATTCTCCAAGCCGGTGCCGACAAAATTTCTTTGAACTCCGCCGCGGTCCGAAATCCGGAACTGGTGCGTGCGGCTGCCGAGCGCTTTGGCAGCCAATGTCTTGTGGCGGCCATCGATGTTCGTCAAAATCAGTTCGGCGGCTACGAGGTATTAACAGCCGGCGGCACATATGCTACGGGCCTTGACGCTGTCCGATGGGCTTTGGAGGTCGAGAAGCTGGGTGCAGGGGAAATTTTACTGACCAGCATGGATCGCGATGGTACCAAGTCGGGCTATGATTTAGGGATTACACGCCAAATTGTTGATGCGGTCGGCATCCCGGTCATCGCCTCGGGCGGCGCCGGTCATCTTGCGGATTTTTATGACGGCATCGTGGTGGGCGGTGCAGCAGCGGTCTTGGCTGCCAGCCTTTTTCATTTTAATGAGATCTCGATCGAACGGTTGAAGCGTTATCTGAGTTTACGAGGTGTTCCCGTCAATCAAGCGCCGGATTTAAGCCAAGATTTTACGTCATATCCGGCTCCGTTCATGATCGGAACCGAGCTGGCCCGGCCGGAAAATCAAGATGCGATCTGGAAAAAAATGAAAAAAGACGGGCAGGGTCTGGTCGCCGCGGTCATTCGCGAAAAAGCCACCGGTATTATTTTGATGCAGGCTTTTCTCGATGAAGAAGCATTCAAACTCACGCTGACCACCGGCCTGATGCACTATTTCAGCCGCAGCCGGGGATGTCTATGGCTGAAAGGTGAAACATCGGGCCATTTTCAGCAGGTTCGTTCACTGCACATTGACTGTGACCGTGATTGTCTGCTGATTGATGTTCTTCAGTTTGGTCCGGCCTGCCACACCGGCCGGCAAAGCTGCTTTTTTCAGCCCATCGACGCGCTGCTGACGGAAGAAATTGAGCCGTAGCGACATTGACTGATTTTCATCCGGATCTTGGATATGGTACAATGGCAAAACCATTGAGCGAGGAGACGTGAGATTATGAGCCGGATCGGCGAAATTATGGATGAGCTTTATCAGGTTGTTCAGGACCGGAGAGACAACCCGCAGGAAGGATCCTACACAAATTATCTTTTCGATAAAGGTCTGGACAAAATTTGTAAAAAAATCGGCGAGGAGGCCGCCGAGGTCATCATTGCGGCCAAAAATCAAGACGCCGCCGAGCTGACATATGAAACCGGCGATCTTCTTTACCATCTTTGCGTGCTTTTGGTGGCCCAAAACGTGTCGTTGGACGCTGTTTACGAGGAACTGCGCAAACGGCGCTGAATGTTGCCTTTTTCAAGGTCGGCCGACAGGTCGGCCGACAGGGTACATTCGTTTGACAAGGATATCGACTTATGATAGAATTCGTTTGCTTGTTCCACGACGGATCTTTTTTTATGTTTAAGTTTGATCAGCATACCACGCGGAGGTGCAATCCAAAATGGCAAAAGCGGGAGTCCGTGACAAAATTACCTTTTCCTGCACAGAGTGCAAGCAACGTAATTACAATACGATGAAAAATAAGAAGAACAACCCTGACCGTCTGGAGATGAAAAAATACTGCAGGTTCTGCCGCAAACACACGGATCACAGGGAAACCAAGTAATCCGATGCTTGTGACGATGTAAGGAAGTGTTGATGATGGCAGATAGGGGAAAAAAACCTAAGCAAAAGAAGGTGACGACCAATCGCGATTCCGGCGCCGTGGGCAAAACGGTGTCGTTTTTTGCCAGAACAGGCAGACGGTTGAAAAACTTTTTCGTATCGCTCAAGACCGAACTGAAGCGGGTTATTTGGCCGGATCGCAAGAGGTTGATTCAAAGTACGGCAACCGTGCTGGCCATCTGTATTATTGTCGGCATTATTCTGTTTATCGTTGACACCCTCATCGGCGGTTTGCTCAATCTCGTCGGGTTTTACGAGGGCGGCTCGCGCTCGCCGACAGCGGAACCGACACCTTTGGAAACTTCGGCCATTGCCGAGACAACCGCTGGTACTTCCGCGGAAGCAACCGGGGATTTGCCAGGGTAGTCAGGAATAGAAGGAGCTGTGCCCATGCCAGAAGAAATCCCCGAAGCGAAATGGTATGTGATTCATACCTATTCCGGGTATGAGAATAAAGTCAAGGCGACCCTTGAACGCATAGTCGAGAACCGTGGCATTCACGACTTTATCCAGGATGTGTCGGTTCCGATGGAAGAGCAGATCGAGATCAAGGACGGCAAGAAGAAAGTTACGCAACGGAAAATTTATCCCGGTTATGTTCTGGTTAAAATGGTGCTTACCGATGAAATTTGGTACATCGTTCGCAACACTCGGGGTGTGACCGGTTTTGTCGGCCCAACCAGCTCCAGACCGATACCCCTCACGGATGAGGAGTTGATGCTGATGGGTCTCGAGTCAGGCTGGGAACCGGTCATCGACTATGACATCGGCGATTCGGTCAAGGTTATCGGCGGTCCGCTGGAAAGCTTCATCGGAACCGTTGAAGAAATCAATCTCGACAAAAAGAAGGTTCGCGTACTGGTGTCCATGTTCGGCAGGGAAACACCGGTCGAATTGGAATTGACTCAGATCCTCAGAATCTGAGCCGCATTTTACTGCGAATACAAGGATTGCTTATTTGCACCGTCAGGTGTTCAGATAGGACGCGAAAAGCGTAATTTTGGGAGGTGGACGTCAAATGGCCAAAAAAGTCACAGGGTATGTAAAATTACAGATCCCCGCAGGCAAAGCCACACCAGCGCCACCGGTAGGACCAGCCCTTGGTCAGCATGGTGTCAATATCGCCATGTTTGTCAAGGAATTCAATGAGAGAACAGCCAAGGACGCGGGATTGGTTATCCCGGTTGTCATCACGATCTATGCGGATCGTTCATTCTCTTTCATTACCAAAACTCCTCCGGTGCCTGTCTTGCTGAAAAAAGCCTGCAACATTGAGCTTGGTTCCGGCAAGCCGAACCGCGAAAAGGTTGCCAAGGTAACCAAATCCGAAGTCATGAGGATCGCCCAGATAAAAATGGTCGATACCAATGCTTCTGATTTGGAATCTTGCGCCCGTATGGTCGAGGGAACCGCACGCAGCATGGGCATCGTCGTCATCGACGACTAAGCGGCAAAAGGAGAGGTTTAAGATGAAAAGAGGCAAAAAATATCGGGAGCTGACCAAACTGGTCGATCGCTCGATTTACTACGATCCCGCTGACGCGATTGAGCTGGTACAAAAAACGGCCGGCGCCAAATTTGATGAAACCATTGAACTTCACGTCCGATTGGGCGTTGACTCCCGCCACGCCGACCAGCAGGTTCGCGGCGCGGTGGTCCTGCCTCACGGAACCGGTAAAACCAAGCGCGTGCTGGTTTTTGCCAAAGGTCCGAAAGCCGATGAGGCATTGGAGGCGGGCGCTGATTTTGTCGGCGCGGAAGAGATGGTTGCCAAGATTCAGTCGGAGAATTGGTTTGATTATGATGTTGTTGTCGCCACTCCGGACATGATGGGCGTTGTTGGTCGTCTTGGAAGGGTTCTCGGACCCAAGGGTCTGATGCCCAATCCGAAATCCGGAACGGTCACCACGGATGTTGCCAAAGCCATTTCCGACATCAAGGCTGGTAAGGTCGAGTATCGCCTGGAGAGGGCCAATATCGTGCATTGTCCAATCGGCAAGGCCTCCTTTGGTTCGGACAAGCTGATGGACAACTTCAAAACGTTGATCGATGCCATTATCAAAGCCAAACCACCGGCTGCCAAGGGTCAATACCTTAAGAGCGTCACCTTGGCGTCTACAATGGGTCCCGGCATCCGCGTCAACACCGCCAAACTCAGTTAATTGCTTGACAAGGGTTCGGTGTTTAAATTAGAATAATCCAGTGTGCCTAAGACAGCGGGAACCGCAAGGTGTAAACGACAGACGTCCCGCCGAGGTTACGGTTTTCTCAAATCCGGTTTCAACCGGTCGGAAGAATCTGTACACCCCTCCGTCTTCGGCGTGAGGGGTTTTTATTCTGAAAAAAGGAGGTAAAAGAAATGCCCAGTGAGAAAATATTGCGTGCCAAGCAGGAGATCGTTGCCGGTCTGGCCGATGAGTTCAAACAGGCGCAGTCGATCGTCTTTGCCGATTATCGCGGTTTGACCGTCGAGCAAGATACAGTAATGCGCACCGCACTGCGTCAGACCGGTGTCAAATACCGGGTCGTCAAAAACTCGATATCCAGTCGCGCTCTTGCTGATGCCGGCTACGAAGGATTAGATGACATCCTCAAAGGACCAACCGCCATCGCATACAGCGTGGATGATGTTGTTGCCTCGGCCAAAGTGCTCAAAGAATATGCCGACAAATTCAACAAACTGAAGATCAAAGGCGGCATCATGGAAGGCAAAGCCATTGATGTTAATGAAGTCAATCGCCTGGCGGCGATACCCGGAAAAGAAGTTCTGCAAGGACAGCTGGTCTACACTCTGGTTTCGCCCATTACCTGTCTGGCTATCGTACTGCAGGGAATCAAAGAAAAAATGGAAGGCGCCGGTTCCGAATCGGCTGATGCATAAGCAATAAAATCAAGCCGCAAGAGAGTCGGCTGAACCATGAAGCGGAGGTTTAATCATGGCTAGTGAAAAAATAACCAAATTTATTGAGGAAGTTAAAACCCTGACCGTTATGGAGCTTTCTGAACTTGTCAAAGCTCTCGAGGAAGAATTTGGCGTGTCGGCGGCCGCGATGGCTGTCGCTCCGGCTGCCGGTGCTGCCGAAGCCGCTGCTCCGGTCGAAGAGCAAAGCGAATTCACCGTCATTCTCAAGGCTGCCGGTGCCAGCAAGATCAACGTTATCAAGGCTGTTCGCGAATTGACCGGCCTCGGGTTGAAAGAATCCAAAGACCTCGTTGACAATGCTCCGAAGGAAATCAAGGAAAATGTCAGCAAGGAAGATGCCGAAACCGTTGCCAATAAACTCAAAGAAGCCGGCGCCGAAGTCGAGATCAAATGATTTAAAAAGCAAAAGCGTCTATGGAAGCGTTTGCTTAGGAAAGCCAAACGAACATCCTAAAACAGGGAAAAAAGACCGGTCACCTCAGGCCTGTATGCTTGAGGCGGCCGGTCTCTTTCTTCATTTGCGTTTCCGCCTACATGAGCACAATGTTCTTTCCCAAGGTTTTTCCTTTATACATAAGGCGATCACATGTACTGATGCTCTGGCTTATGTTATGAATATCGAGCGGGCAGACGCCGATAGTTACAGTAACACTTAAATTCTTACCATGCGTTTCCAGACACTCGGATGCAATATTGCTACGCATCTTATCTAAGATGTTAAAGGCATCGGAAATGTCGGTATCTTTTAGCAAAATCAGAAATTCTTCTCCACCCCAGCGGAACACTAGGTCTGTTTTGCGCAGACTTGCCTTAGCGGTATTACCAATCAATATCAATATATCATCACCAACCTGGTGGCCGTAGGTGTCGTTGATTAGTTTAAAGTCGTCAATATCCAGCATTGCGATGCACCAGTTCTGATCAACGCGACTGGCGCTCAGCGTTTCGAAAAATATGTCCGCGTATCTGCGGTTGAAAAGGCCGGTTAACGCGTCCGTGTTAGATTCATTTTTGAGTTCTTCCAACTCTGTGCTTTTAAGTCTCATAATCATGTCTCTGACGACGTTTCCTAGGGTAACCTGAACGGCAACAGCGATGATTGATACATGAACATTAAACAACATGATCGCAATGCTTGCTCTTCCAATGTCCCAAATTGGCGTCGTAAAGTGTTGAATAAACAGGAGAGCCACCATACAGGCCCACAAAGCAACACTCATCAGAACGCGAATGCGGACTCTCGCGTAGGGGATGATCAGCTGCATTACGAATGCAACCAGCAAATACAGGAAGTAGAGCTTGTCTGCACCGGTACCGATTGAAGATATGACGGCATGGAACATAACCAACAAGGAAAGTAAAATACCGGACAGAGTATAATAACCTCTCTTGAGCAGCCCCCAAATAAACAAATCAGTCAAGAAACCGAACAGATAGATAAGAAACAACGGTAAAATATCGATGGCAAGGTGGAAAAAAATCAGGAACAGGTGTGTTGATGCTGCATAAAAACATGCGGCGCTCGAAAATAAAAACAAATATTCTTCATCACCGCTTTTTGCTGTATGGCGAGATAAAAATCTGCCTAAAAATGTTTCTAATCTCTCCTTCATAGATTATCCACCCATAGATTATCCACCGTTCGTAACAATAATAATCAGCGGATATTGCTGTGGCTTGCTCCCGGTCTTTGTCATATCGTAACACAGGTTGCCAAGGCGCTCAAGGGGAGTTGCTATCTTGAACGAAGGGCATACTTCAAACCGTTGGAATGATGCTCCGAGGCGCGGGCGGGTCATCAATCACTTAGCGCCGATCCAACCTCAAGCGATGTCTTATATCGTCGATCTCACCGCCCAGCCGTTTGATTGCGGACAGGATCTCACTGATGGTCTGATTATCTTGGAAAGCAGGATTACGGTCCAGCCAACCTTTGAGGACAGGTATCCCACGGCCGTCCCCATAATCTCCCA
>JAAYNF010000083.1 GCA_012520975.1 Clostridiaceae bacterium
GCCTGTTTTCTACCTCTTACACAGATTTTAGCATAGTTCAGATCACATATGATATCGTTTTTTTCGCTCTTTTTCAGTTTTCAGGGCTTTCCCTTTGCAAACAGGGATTAACCTTTGCAATTAACCCCCACGGAAATCGACCAGGTTACACACGGAAATCTGTCTTTTGTCAACGATACAATCATGAGCACTCATATTATTTACCCGATAAACAGATTGATTTTCCGCATGGCCATTTCCGAACTGCGGCGAATGTATTCAGCAATATCCTTCAGATTTGGGACTCTTTCCACCCGACTTCCGCTAACCAGCTTGCTCATTGCGCCGCTGCCCAAACCGATGATCGAGCGACGATCGCTCATCATGCCGACATTGTAGATGCTTTCGTGTCCCGGCCGGGCATAACCGGTGTTCTCCAAGCCTCCGACAACATCCTTTTGCCGATAAAGGTAATAGGGTTTAAAGCCGGCCTGATCCAACCGCTTTCTTGCCGCGGCCAAGCCCTCCTCAAAAGCAGGATTCGGCAGGCCGGGATGCTCGCCGCGCTCGCGACTGGCTTGATCCAGCCGGGAACTGCGTTTCATGGCCAAGGAATGTAAAGTAATGCTGTCGGGACCAAGGTCCAATGTCTCTTGCAACGATTGTAAAAAATCTTCAGGGGTTTCACCGGACAATCCGGCAATCAAATCCATATTCAAGCTGGGAAAACCCATTTCTCGAGCCAGATAACAGGCCTCTCGCGTTTGGGCGGAATTATGTTGTCGTCCGATGCGTTCCAGCGTCCGATCGTGAAAGGTCTGCGGATTGATGCACAGCCGACCGGCTCCGGCAGCGCGAATAATGGTCAGTTTTTCCGCTGTTATGGTGTCCGGCCGTCCGGCTTCGATGGTCAATTCAGCCCCGGGCAGCAACGGCAGATTGGTCAGTACTCCTTGCAACAATCGTTCCAGCAGGTCGGGCGGCAGGCTGGTCGGTGTGCCGCCGCCGACATAAACCGCCGATATCGGCAGGGCATTCTTTAATTTCGCAAAAAGCAAATCGGTTTCATGCAAAACGGCATCAACGTACGGCGCCAACCGATCGGGCTGACGCATGGCATCTTGGGCGATAAAGCTGCAATAAGCGCAGCGGCTGGGACAAAAAGGAACCCCAAGATAGACCATCGCGGCTCCGGGAGGCGCGCCGGTCAATACGCGCTCTTCAGCCAATGCGGTCTCAACAGCCAGATCGGCTTTCTCAGGAGACACAAACCAAGTGGAAATCAAATCCTGACGAGCGCCGGCTTGGCTGCCGGTCGCTCGAAGGGATTCGGCAGCCACCTGTGTCGGTCTGATGCCGGTAAGAGATCCCCAAGGAAATTGATGGCCGGTCAGCGCCGCAAGACTTTGATATAGCTGTCGTTTCAGCTCTTTTTTTTCGGCTTGGACCGGCACATCCCGACTGGCCAAAAAGCTTTGCTCGCCATCATTCCATTTGGTGGTCACCCGGACATCGCCGTCTGTTCCCGGCTCCAAAATGCTGAAAATCCGGGGATGCTCGTCGCCGGCAATAAGTTTATCCTCTGTCGATTGCAGCATGGGACCAAAAAACAGGCGCAAAACATCACAAACCGGATAAGTATGGTTATGGCCGAGCATCACAACGGCAGGCACAGGTCAGTCTCCTTTTTCAGCCAAGGCGGCAATGCTGTTGTCCAGTTGGCCGGCTTCCGACCGATCCTCGTACCAAGCCAAAACCAGATCAAGCATTCGACCGTAGCTCTTCACACCATCATGCTGCAGATTGGCCTGTAAATAGGCATGATTGATTTGGACGGATGTTTCACGGATCGGCCCTTCAAATTGCTGCCAATAGGCATTGGCCGCGGCAAAATCCCGCCAGACGGCTTCGTCTAGGTTTGCCGCCGCCTGCTTCCAAGCCTCCCGGTCGACATCATGCAAAGCGCTCAGGGCACGGCCGGCCGCATCGACGACCACCGAGTAGGCAATGTCGGCTCGCTGATCGGCAATCCCGGTGAGAAATGCCAGAAAATTGGCTTCGTCTTCCCGTGCGAAACCACGGGTGTGCGCAATTTCATGCAAAGCGGTAAAAGGGATTTGGTAATGGGGCATGTCAATATTGAC
>JAAYNF010000084.1 GCA_012520975.1 Clostridiaceae bacterium
CCTTGGTCAGCTTGTCGCCGGCAAAAATCTGGGGCAGCAGGACGTCGAAAATTGTGGTGGGCAGGCTGATGGCGGCGCCCGGAACCCCAAGAACGGCCACATCGCCCAAATAGGCGACAAGGGTCATATTCCCGGGCTGTGAGGGAACGCCATGACTTATTACATCAGCCCCCAGCGCGCAAATGGCAGCAGGGGTCAGGTCATCCGAGTCCACAGACATACCGCCGGTGAAGATCAAAAAGTCCGCACCTTTTTCGATATGCTGATTTGCGGCACCCATAATCATACCCGGATCGTCATCGCAGATGGTGATGCCTGTGATCTCAGAGGGATACGTCTCCATCTTCTTACGCACCACAGGTTCAAACTTGTCCTTGGTGCGGCCGTGATACACTTCACTTCCCGTGATGATCACGCCGATTTTTTTATGTTGATAGGGACGCAGGTCAAACAGTTTCTTACCTCTGCAAAGTTCTTCCGCATCTATAATCTGCTGTTCCTGTGTGACCAAAGGGACAATGCGCATAGACGCCAAACGAGCCCCCTTTTCCACGGGATAGTGATCGGGGAGAGATGCAACGGTAATATCTCCAATAGCGTTGAGTTGATGCTGAAGTTCGGCATCCACCCGGAACATCCCGCGCTGCTCTGCTATGAGCAGAACCTTTCCCTCCGACGGCTCGGTATAATAGGCGCCGTCCACCGGAGCCATGGCCGCCATACGACGGGCAGCATCTTCCTCATGAATCTCTCCGGCGTTTTCTTCCCATACAAATACCGTGCGCTTGCCGTAGTCCAGCAACTTAGGGATGTCCTCCTCACGGATGATATGGCCTCGCTTGAACGCGACGCCCTTGAAACCGTCGTACATGGCGGTCACATCATGGCAAAGCTCCATTCCCACGGCATTTTCGACATTGATCTTTTTCATGGCAGAAATCCTTCCAACACGGTTCCGGCATCCAGCGGGCCGCTTCCGGCAGGTACCACAGCCATGATATTACATCCTATGGTACTGCTGAGCACCACATTGCCCTGATCCTCAGGCAAAGACATCCGGACCGTTCCGTCTTTCAGCTCCAGTTTTCCTCGCAGAAGACGCGTCTTGGGGCTTTTCTTCTCGAAGCCGGCCGACAAAATCACGCTGATTTTTTGCGGCAGGTGGTCTCTGCGACCTGCCAGTTTTTTGAGCGCAGGCAACGCCACCGCGTAAAAGTTGGTCAATGATGACGCCGGGTTGCCGGACAATCCGCAAACCGGTTTTCCATTTCTCACACCATAGGCGCAGGCCATTCCGGGCTTTATATCGACTCCGCGAAACAACATCTTCACCCCGGATGTTTCCATGGCGACCGAAGTCAGATCATGGTCGCCCACAGACACACCCCCGGTGATGATGACCGCGTCACATTCCGCAAGACCCTCGTTAAACTTCACAGAAATATCCGAGACAACGTCATCGACAATACCGAGGTAAACAGGAGAACAACCAATCTGCTTAAGGGCGGCTTCCAACATGTAACGGTTGGAATTGCGGATCCTTCCGCCTTTCGGAACGGCATCTGCTTCCACCAGTTCATGACCGGTGGAGATCAGCGCAATCTTTGGCATTTTGTAAACCAAAGGCATCGCCACGCCCTGCGCTGCCAACGCACCCGCCAGACCGGGGTCGATCACCGTTCCGCTCTGTGCCAGCACAGTGCCTTTCCGAACGTCCTCTCCTGCCCATACGATGTTATCGCCTGCTTTTACAGGAGCAAACAGCGCGACATCCTCATCGGTGAATTTCGTCTTTTCGTACATGATCACCGCATCCGCCCCCTCCGGAATGAGCGCGCCGGTGAGCACTTTTGCAGCGGTCCCGGCGATCACCTTTTTTGCGGGAACAGCTCCGGCCGGAATCTCTTCCAATATCCGCAGACCTACCGGATTTTCTTTCGATGCCGAGACCGTGTCAGCCGCACGAACCGCATATCCGTCATAGGGGGAACGATCAAAGGCAGGAACATTTTCCTGCGCGATCAGGTCTTGCGCCAAAATGCGTCCACCACATTGAGACAGGGGAACATTCTTCGCACCTACCGGCTTCACGGCATTCAGCAACAACTCCTGCGCGCGCTCAAAATCGGGATTACTCAACATTCGGATCAGCCTCCAATAACATAACGGAATCCACCGGCAGGCCAATGCTCAATTCGTCCGCCTTATGCTTCTTCCATACTTTTTTTGCGGTCTCCCAACCGATGGGAACCGTATGTTCCGCTCCGACAGGCCGAAGCATAATCGTCATGGAAAATGGATTCTCGATGACTTCCACCACCTTGCAGCGGATTGAATTTTCCATTCCGTTCGGATGCACGTCATGCATGCGGATGCCCACATAGCGGATGTTCTGGGTGGTTTCTTTTATCGAAAGCTCCACACCCCAGTCTGTGGCATAGATGCGTCTTTTATCCAGCCACTCAATGGCCGAAATATTCTTACAGCCGGTCAGCATGGCTCCGGCCTTTGTTCCGGGCGAGGCAAATACCGCTTTTTTCTCCCCAAATGTTTCGATCTTTCCAATGCCCATGATAGCAATATTATCTGCCATTCGGTAGACCTCGTCCCGGTTGTGGGAGACCAGAAGGACGGTTTTCCCAAAGGAACGGATCACGCTTCGGACTTCCTGCTCCAGACGGAAGCGCAAATGGCTGTCCAATGCGGAAAACGGCTCGTCTAACAGCAAAATGCGGGGATCGGAGACCAGAATGCGGGCCAGTGCCACCCGCTGCTGCTGGCCACCGGAAAGCTGGTGGGGATAGTGATCTGCCAGATCTGCCAAGCCGAAACTGGACAAAACCTCCTGTACGGAAGCTTCCCTTTTCTCTTTGTCTTTCTCCCGCCTTGCTCCGGTGCGGATATTTTGCAACAAAGTCATATTGGGAAATAGGGCATAGTTCTGGAACATCAATCCGACATGACGTTCCTGGGGAGGCAGATTGATCTTCTTTTCTGAATCAAACAATGTCACGTCATCAACAACAATGCGGCCCTTATCCGGCGTTTCAATGCCTGCTATGCATTTGAGGGTCATGCTCTTGCCGCAGCCGGAGGCTCCCAAAAGCGCAAGGGTCTCATCTCCTGCTTCAAATTGAACGTTCAGGGAAAATGTGCCTATTGTTTTTTCAATATCAATAAAAATCGACATATCAGCGGCCTCCTTTCCCCTTGGATGCTGCGTTTTTCTTTTCCAGCATATTCACCGCCAGCAGCACAACAAAGGAAATGGCCATGTTCACCATAACCCACTTAAACGCCAGTGCGTCATCATTGGTGCGCCATAGCTGATAAACCGTGGTTGAGATGGTGGCTGTACGGCCGGGAGTATATCCGGCGATCATGCTGGTGGCGCCATATTCCCCCAGAGCACGGGCAAAAGTCAACACCGTTCCCGCCAAAATGCCTTGTTTGCAACAGGGCATTCGAATACGCCAGAAAATATATGCATTGGACAGGCCAAGGCTCTGCCCCGAATAGGCTAAGGTTTCGTCGAAGGACTCAAACGCACCTCTTGCGGTGCGGTACATCAGAGGGAAAATCACCACTGATGTGGCGAAAATAGCAGACCACCAAGTCATGGTCAGCTTTACACCAAACAATTCCAGCATCCATGCGCCAATTAAACGTTTAGGCCCAAGAACGCGTAGAAGCAGATAACCGACAACGGTCGGCGGCAATACAAG
>JAAYNF010000085.1 GCA_012520975.1 Clostridiaceae bacterium
TCATGAAAAATATCAGCAGCGGCCTGATCGTATATCCGGAGGTTATTCAGCGCCATCTGACAGCCGAATTACCGTTTATGGCAACGGAAAACATCTTGATGGCTGCTGTTCGGCGTGGCGGTGACCGTCAGGTTCTCCACGAGAAAATCCGTAAGCACAGCATGGACGCCGGCAATCGCGTGAAGCTGGAAGGTGCGGAGAATGATCTCCTGCAGCGCATCGCAGCAGATCCATCCTTTGATTTGGCTCAAGAAGAGTTGGCCGAATTGCTGGATGCCGGTCTATACATCGGCCGGGCACCGCAACAGGTGGAAGAATACCTGGAACAGGTCGTTTACCCCTTGCTAAAAGCCAATCCGGTTCAAATTGAAACCGAGGAGCCGCTCAGGGTCTGAAATCAAGTTGCGGTCAGGGTGTTGATCGAAAAAGGCAACGCCAAAAGGAGTAACAAAAGGAGTAACGGGTTGGTGAAAACTTGGAAATCGGCTATCTTCATGCTATGATGTAATGACAAGATTAAGCGCCATTCCTTGAAGGAGACCATAATATGAAACTGGATAGACGCAGTACAATACCTTTGTATGCTCAACTGAAAGAATTGCTCAGTGATCGGATCCGCGCAGGGGATTATGCTCCGGGCGAAAAAATTCCGTCTGAACTTGCATTTTGCAAGGAGCTGGATTTAAGCCGACCGACCGTGCGTCAGGCCATTTCGGAACTGGTGACCGAAGGCATACTGATTATTGTCAAGGGCAAAGGAACTTTTGTTGCACCGGAGCCGGAAAAAATTGAGTTAAAAGGTTTTAATGCCTTTGCTTTTTCCTTTTTGTCGGCTCGAGAACTGGACGGATTACATGATCTTACCGTTGAAATGGTGGAAGCTGATTCCGAGACCGGCCGACTCTTTGATACAGCCGGGGGAACCGGTCATGCCGGTTACTGGAAAATACAATGGCAATTGACCGATGAAGACCGTGTTTTTGCTTTATGTCAATCCTTGATCCCTGTCTATATGTTCCCGGAACTTGGCAATGATTTAAAACAGAAGCGGCGAATGATCGAAATTACCGCCAACAAATATGCTTATCTGCCTCAAAGGGCTAATTGTAAAATTGCGGTTCGGCCGGCTGATCATCAGGAAGCTAGGGAATTGGACATCGCCCGTAATTCACCGGTTCTGGTTTCGACGAGTCGTTTGGTTTCACGCAGTGGCAATGTTTGTGAAGTGGTCAGAGCCGTCATGCGGGCCGATCTTGTCACAATCCGCCTGGATGCCGGAAGGAGCTGAATCTGGGCTTGCCGATATACCTTGACTATTCTGCCTCCCATCCGGTTTACCCTCAGGTCCGTGATGATTATTTGGCACTTCTGGACCGATACTACGCCAATTCCGCCTCAGTTCATCCTTTGGGAAGGGAAGCATCGCAGTTCATCGATCAGAGCCGTCGACGGATCGCCCAAGTTTTGGGTTGCCAAGATGACGAAATCATCCTGACATCGGGAGGGTCCGAGTCAATCAATTTGGCGATCAAGGGTTATGTTGAGGCCAATCCACGACTCAACAAACGGATCATAACCAGCTTGGGAGAACACGCCGCCACGACAGAAACCGTTTCTTGGCTGAAAAAACAGGGTTATGACCTTGTCTCATTGTCTCTTCAGTCGGACGGTTGTGTGGATCCGGATGCCTTTGCCGAGGCATTGCGGCAGCCGGCCGCTTTGATCAGCCTGATCCATGTCAACAACGAGACCGGGGCGGTCAATCCCATTGAGGAAATTGTCGGGTTGCGCAATCGGTTGCAACCTCGTACCGCCATACACATTGACGGCGTACAGACCATCGGCCGAATGCCTTTTTGCTTCAAATCCGCCGGCATCGACATGATGTCCGGCAGTGGGCATAAAATCGGAGCACCTAAAGGGATCGGCTGGTTGCTGATTCGCCGGGGAATTCACTTGGCTGCACAAATCCACGGTGGCGGTCAGCAACGAGGACTGCGCTCCGGCACGGAAAATCCGCCGTTGGCCGGAGCTTTGGCTCATGCCTTGCGCTTGGCCACTGAAAAACTATCTGAGCAATGTGTACAGGTGGCAGAACTTCGATCTCAACTGCTGTCCCATTTGACGGCGCGAAAGGTTGATCATCAGGTTTTGTCGCCGCCGAACGCTGTTCCGCACATTCTTATGGTGGCCTTTCCCGGCCTGCGCGGAGAGACATTGTTACATGCCTTGTCGGCCAAAGGCATCTATGTGTCAACCGGCGCGGCTTGCTCGTCAAAACGCAGGAAAGACAATCCGGTCCTCCAAGCGATGGGCATTCCCGCCGAACTGGCCGGATGTGCGGTTCGCATCAGCCTATCTGCACAAAACACATCGGAAGAAATAAGTGAAACGGCGTTGGCCATTGACGAGAGCTGCCGTCGTTTGATCCAAACATAGGAGGTACTATGTTCGATCATCAGGAAATCATCTTGGCCCGGATCGGCGAAATCGCCTTGAAAGGGCTGAACCGGGGACAATTCGAACGCCGATTGATAGGCAATATCAAACGGCGATTACAAGCTTTCGGCCGTTTTGCCATCGAACAGCGGCAATCAAGAATCTGGATTGTACCTTCCGGGGAGATTGCTGATTTTGAACCGATTCTTGCTGCGGTGACTTCGGTTTTCGGCATTGTCTCGGCCAGCCCGGTTTGGTGCTTTGGCGCCGGGCAACGAGATGATTTTCAGGTTTTAAAGACCAAAGCCGTCGAATTCATCGAGCAGCACCTTAAGGATGGCGGCTCTTTTTCATTTAAAGTCGAAAGTCGCCGTAGCCATAAGCAATATCCGCTGACCTCACCCGAGATCAATGTATTGCTCGGTGCGCACCTTCTGCAAACCTTTCCTGATCAACTGCGCGTCGATGTCCACCAACCGGATTTTGTCCTCTACGTTGAGGTGCGAGAACAGCTTTATATCTACAATAGAATCATTCAAGGCCATAAAGGTTTGCCCGTTGGAACAGGCGGAAAGGGTGTGCTCCTGCTTTCCGGTGGAATTGACAGCCCTGTGGCCGGCTACATGATGGCTTCGCGCGGAATGGAACTTGAGGCGGTTTATTTTCACGCTTTTCCTTTTACCAGTGACCAAGCCAAGGAAAAAGTAATTGAACTGGCCAAACAACTGACCGCATATGCCGGACGGCTGCGGCTGCATATTGTGAATTTTACCGATATTCAACTGACTTTACGTGATCACTGCCCAATGGATATGCTGACCATTGCTATGCGTCGGATGATGATGCGTATCGCGGCCCGAATAGCCGAAGAAAATGGATGCCTTGCCTTGATAACCGGTGAAAGTCTCGGCCAGGTGGCCAGTCAAACGCTGGAAGCATTGTGTACAACCGATGTGGTTTCGCCGATTCCGGTGTTCCGGCCGCTGATCGGCTTAGATAAAGACGACATCACGCAAATGGCGCGTCGTATCGGTACCTATGAAACTTCCATACTTCCATACGAGGATTGCTGCACGGTTTTTGTCGCCAAGCATCCCAAGACCAAACCCTCGCTGGCCGACGCTGAGGCCGTAGAGAATGGACTGGACATTGACGCGCTGGTGGCAAGCGCCTTGGTCGATATCGAGGAGGTTCATTTATGAGAATCGGAAAATTAAGTAATAGGGATTTACAGCGTTTGGTTTTGGATCGACTGCCAAAATCCCATCGCTTTGTTACCAGCGGACCGGCCGTTGGTCAAGATTGTTCAGCCATCCGCTTCGGTGATGGCCAGGTTGTTTTGTCCACAGATCCGATCACAGGCGCAACATCCGATATCGGCCGTTTGGCTGTATTGGTAAATGTTAACGATATTGCTACCTGTGGAATTCGGCCGACAGCCCTACTGCTCACCATTATTGTCCCGCCGGATTACACGACCGACGAGTTGCGCCAAGCAATCGACCAGGCAGCCGCCACCGCCGAAAAGTTAAATGTCAGCATCGTCGGCGGTCATACCGAGGTCAGCGATGCCGTCAACCGCATGATCATCTCCTCAACAGCAATCGGATTTACCTATGGCAATCAGATCATACGATCCTGCGATGCCCTTGCCGATGACACCTTGGTTATGACCAAGACCGCCGGCCTTGAGGGGACCGTGATCTTGGCCGCCGATCAGGCTGAACGTTTGCAGGAACATTTGAGCGCAGAGGAGTTTCTGGAAGCAAACAAACTGCTGGATCAGATCAGTGTCCTTGAGGAGGGAAGTTGCGGCGCCGATCTCGGCGTTCATGCCATGCATGACGCAACAGAAGGAGGCATTCTGGGCGCGGTCTGGGAAATGGCCGAAGCCAGTGGACTGGGTTGCATTGTCGAAGCCGACAAGATTCCTGTTCATCCCTTAACTGAAAAAATCTGCCGAATCCTTGAACTTGACCCTCTACGGCTGATTGCCAGTGGCAGCATGATTATGGCTACGTCTGATCCGGAAATTCTGGTTACCGAATTGACCGTCCGCGGCATTAATGGCAAGATCATCGGCCGGTTGACCGAGAACCGTGATCGGATCCTGATGCTGGAAGGGAAGGAGCTGGAGTTACCGCCTCCGGGCTCAGATGAACTTTACAAAATGCTTTGATTCGTTAAAATAGATTGAAGAAATGTTTGCGCAGCAGTCTGCAGGAAGGATTTATCATGAGTTTTTCACATCTGGCCTCAACCGACCCGGAAATTTATCAGGCAATTCAACAAGAAATTCAGCGCCAGCGCGATAAAATCGAATTGATCGCATCGGAAAATTTTGTCAGCCCGGCGATTCTTGAAGCCGTCGGTTCGCCATTAACCAACAAATATGCTGAGGGTTACCCCGGCAAACGATATTACGGCGGCTGCGAACATGTGGACATTGCCGAAAGCTTGGCTATTGAGCGGGCCAAAGCTTTGTTTGGCGCGGAGCACGTTAATGTTCAGCCTCATTCCGGCGCCCAAGCCAACAATGCGGTTTATTTTGCTATGTTGGAGCCCGGTGATAAAATTTTGGGTTTGGATTTAAGCCATGGCGGTCATCTGACCCATGGCATGAGCAGAAATGTCTCGGGCAGAATCTATCAGGCTTCGGCCTATACCGTCGAGAAAGAAACCAGCATCATCGACTATGACCGCTTGCTGGAAACGGCGCGTTCCGTACATCCGAAGATTATCGTGGCCGGTGCCAGCGCGTATCCGCGCACCTTGAACTTCGCCAAATTCCGCGAGATCGCTGATGATGTGGGAGCGCTGCTTTTTGTTGATATGGCGCACATTGCCGGCTTGATCGCCGCCGGTTTGCATCCCAGTCCGATCCCTTATGCCGACATCGTTACGACCACGACGCACAAAACTTTACGCGGTCCACGCGGCGGCATGATCCTCTGTAAAGAGCAATATGCCAAAGCTATTGATTCGGCTGTTTTCCCCGGTCAGCAGGGCGGACCTTTGATGCACGTTATCGCCGGCAAGGCAGTGGCCTTAAAAGAAGCTCTGGAGCCTTCCTTTAAGGTTTATCAACAGCATATTCTGGACAATGCCCAAGCGCTGGCTACAGGTCTCATTCGCCGTGGCTTCAACTTGGTGTCCGGTGGCACCGATACCCATCTGATGCTTGTCGACCTGCGCGGAACCGGTGTAACCGGCAGGGATATGCAGATCCGATTGGATGATGTGAACATCACCTGCAATAAAAACGGCATTCCCTATGATCCGGAAAAACCCTTTGTCACCAGCGGGATTCGACTGGGTACGCCGGCGGTAACCACACGTGGCATGACCCCCGACGACATGGACGTGATCGCCGATTTAATCACCGCAGCCTTACATGATTTTGACGGTTCGGCTACACAGATCCGTCAACAGGTGGAAAGCATCTGCGCACGCTATCCGCTCTATCCGTCTCTCTAGGAAACGGAGGACCAAGCTTGTGAAATCCAACCGACAAAAGGAACAGCCATTGGCCTATCGAATGGCTCCGCGCACACTGGATGAGTTTGTCGGCCAGGAACACATTCTTGGGTCGGGGAAAATGTTGCGGCGGATGATCGAGGCAGACCGCTTGTCATCAATTATTTTGTACGGACCACCCGGAACCGGCAAAACCTCTTTGGCCCGTGTTATTGCCAACACCACTCAGGTCGGGTATCAAAAGTTAAATGCGGTGATCGCCGGCGTTGCCGACATCAAACGCATCATATCCGATACACAAAATCCTTTGCTGAATCCAACGGGCAGAACCGTATTGTTTATTGATGAGATCCACCGGTTTAATAAAGCCCAGCAGGATGCTTTGTTGCCACAGGTGGAGGACGGCACCCTGATTCTGATCGGCGCGACAACTGAAAATCCTTTTTTTGAGGTCAATAAAGCTTTAATATCTCGTTCCACTGTTTTTCAGATGCATCCACTGGCCGAAGCCGACATCCGGCAAATCGTTCAGATGGCCCTAGAAGATCAGGAGCGGGGATTGGGGCAATATCCGATCCGAATTGACCAGCCTTCTTTGGATCTGATTTGCAACATGTCCAACGGCGATGCACGCATCGCTCTCAATGCTCTGGAGTTGGCCGCCGTGACAACTCCGCCGGAAGCAGATGGTACAATCCTGATCAATCAGGCGGTTCTTGAGGACTGCATGCAAAAAAGAAGCATTGCCTTTGACCATGATGGCGAGAGCCATTACGACAATATCAGCGCGTTTATCAAATCCATGCGCGGATCGGATCCCGATGCCACGGCCTTTTATCTGGCCAGAGCACTGCATGGCGGTGAGGACATTGAATTTTTAGCCAGACGCATCCTGATTTGCGCGGCCGAGGATGTCGGTTTGGCCAATCCGCAGATGTTATCTTTGGCAATGGCTGCCTATCAGGGTGTAATGTCGGTCGGCATGCCTGAGGCCAGAATTATCTTGGCCGAAGCAGCATTGGCAATTGCGACCAGTCCAAAATCCAATTCGGCAATTAAAGCCATCGACAGCGCCATGCAGGATGTTGCCAGCCGCAGAACCGGAGAGGTTCCGTTGCATCTTCGCAACGCACCGGTTCCGGGTATGGCAGATCTCGGTTACGCCCAAGGATATAAATATGCTCACGACTATCCGCGCCATATCGTCGATCAGGAATACCTTCCGGAAGAAATCCGTGGAACCATTTACTTTGAGCCCAGTTCGAATGGTTATGAGGGACGAATTAAGGAATGGATCGACCAACGCCGGGCTCATAAAACCGCTAAAGATCAAGCAAAAAGCAAAAACTCGACTTAATTCATATTAATTATCTATGAATTAAAGAGTAGCGTAACCTTTGTTACAACATACAAGCCGAGCAAGGCATAAAGTATCAATGAAACTTTATGCAGGAGATGACAATATGCATCAAGTCAAAAGAATTTATTTGGATCATGCCGCGACCACACCGGTCAGACCGGAGGTTTTGTCGGCGATGATGCCTGCCTTTACCACCGTGTTCGGCAATCCGTCCTCTCTTTATCAAAGCGGGTTGCAAGCCCATCAACTAATGGAAAATGCCAGAGCCAAGATTGCCGACTGCATCGGTGCTGATAGCACGGAAATTTATTTCACATCCTGCGGAACCGAGTCGGACAACTGGGCCATTAAAGGAGCGGCCCAATCCCATCAAGGCAAGGGAAGACATATGGTCACCTCGGCAATTGAGCACCATGCCGTCCTCCACGCATTCGATGCTTTGGCAAAACAGGGCTTTGAGATCACCAAACTGCCGGTGGACGCGGATGGCTTGTTGGATCCGGAAGCGGTTCGCTCGGCCATTCGTGATGATACCATTTTGGTCTCGGTCATGATGGCCAATAACGAGATCGGCGTGATCCAGCCGATCGAAGAAATCGCCGCCATCTGCCGTAGCAACCAAGTGCTTTTTCACACCGACGCCGTGCAGGCCGGTGGAGCTTTGCCCATTGATGCACATCGTATGGGCGTTGATTTGATGTCTTTTTCCGGACATAAGCTTTACGCGCCCAAAGGAGTCGGTGCTTTGTATATTCGTCGGGGAGTACGGATCGCCAATTTTTTCGACGGCGGTGCTCAGGAGCGAAATCGACGGGGCGGTACCGAGAATGTACCGGCAATCACTGGTTTTGCCCGAGCCTTTGAGCTGGCGATTCAGGAAATGGAGGAAAACAGCCGGCAACTGATCGAGTTGCGCGATGCTTTGATCGACGGTATTCTTACACGCATTCCACATACCAGACTTAATGGTCATCCAACTCGACGTTTGCCGAACAATGTCAATGTTTCCATTGAATTCATCGAAGGCGAGGCCATTTTGCTCATGTTGGATCAGCTCGGTTATGAATGCTCAAGCGGATCGGCCTGCACCTCGGGGGCACTCGATCCTTCCCATGTCCTGCTGGCGCTTGGATTGCCCCATGAAATCGCACACGGCTCTTTGCGTGTAACTTTTGGACGTTCCAATACCATGGATGATGTGAATCGGCTGATTGACGATCTGGAAATCGTTGTCCGCCGTCTGCGCGAGATGTCACCTCTGTACAATGAAAATATTTTTAGTGTTCAAAACTGACCCGGCCGCCGGGCAGATCGTATCGGAAAGTGAGATTAAATATGCAATACAGTGATCGTGTCATGGACCATTTCATGAATCCACGTAATGTCGGTGAAATCGAGGACGCGGAGGCCACAGGACTGATCGGCAACGCCAAATGCGGTGATATCATGAAGATGTTTTTGAAAATAGAAGACGGAATCATTGTCGATGCCAAGTTTAAGACCTTTGGCTGTGGAGCCGCGATCGCAACAAGCAGCATGGCAACCGAAATGATCAAGGGAAAGACCTTGGATGAGGCATTGCAGCTGACCAACAAGGCGGTGGCCGAGGCGCTCGGTGGTTTGCCCCCTGTTAAGATGCATTGTTCCTTGTTGGCTGAACAAGCGGTAAAATCAGCCTTGAAAGAGTACTATGAAAAACATGATCTGATCAACGATGACAACCGCCATCTTTTTGACAAGCTCAATGAGGATGCCCATGACCATGCCTAATCAATCTGCCAATCCCGGACGGGTTCTTCTTGGGATGAGCGGCGGGGTGGACAGCTCCGCCGCGGCTTTTTTGTTACAGTCAAAAGGTTGGGAGGTCTTGGGTTTGACCTTGATCACTCACGATCAATCCGAAGAGAACCTGGAGGATGTTCAAGCTGTCGCCCGCCGTTTGGGGATATCCTGGCAGCCCTGTGATGTTCGGCAGCTCTTTCAAAAAATCGTCATTGATGATTTTGTCGAAAACTACACAAACGGCCGTACACCCAACCCCTGCGTGATCTGCAACCCTCTGGTTAAATTCAAAATGCTGTCTGAAATAGCCGCACATCTTGAAGTTCCGACCATTGCTACCGGACATTACGCAAAAATTCACCGCCTTGACAATGGTCGTTATTGTTTGGGCAAAAGCTGTGATGTCAGTAAAGATCAAAGTTATTTCATGTATCGGCTGTCGCAGAAACAACTGTCACAATTAATTTTCCCCCTTGGGGATTTTAGCAAGATCTCGGTACGCAAAGTGGCACAGGAAGCCGATTTAAAGTCGGCTGCCGGCGTTGTTCTGGCCGACAAACCTGACAGCCAGGACTGTTGCTTTATCACCAAGGGGAGTTATCCGGATTTTATCAGGCAATGCTTCATTGAACGTGGTCAAGATGTTTCGAGATCACCCTTTTCGCCTGGACCTGTTGTCGATACGTCAGGGCATCAGGTTGGTACGCACAAAGGATTGATCCACTATACCATTGGTCAACGGAAAGGATTTCAGGTGCAAACTACGCAACGGCTTTTCGTTACGGGATTTGATCCGGTCAATAATGCTCTGATTGTCGCTCCATTCGATACCGTTCTTAAAAAGGAAATTAAGGTAACCGAGCCTGTTTACTCCGGCATGTCCCAACTACAGGAAGGTGAACGGCTGACCGCCCGTATTCGTTATTCGGCAGGCGAGACGCCTTGCCGGGTTTATCCGCTGGATAATGACAACTGGCGCGTTGTCTTTGATGAACCGGTTGCCGCACCGACACCCGGTCAATCCTGTGTTTTATATCGAGATAGCATGATTATGGCCGGCGGATTTATATCTTTGTGAAAACAGGTTGACGCCGGACAAAATGAACCACTTCCCGACAGCCGAGCTGCCTTAGCCAGGCTGTGGTCTCGGTAAAAAGATTCCCGGCTTCATCCGGATTGTGCGCGTCGCTTCCCAGGCTGATCCATCCGCCCAACTCGAGTTGTCGCTTGACAATCATCGGATCCGGCCAAGCATCAAAGTCCTGATAGCCGCCTGATTGCAATCTGACGATGGAACGCGAATTAATCTCCAGTGCCTTGCCATGCTCGGCAAGAAAACCAAGCAGCTGCTCAAACTCCGACGGGAAATGATCATAGTGCATCTTAAGATCTGAAACAGGAGCATAACGGCTGATATAGTCAAAATGTCCTAGAATATCGAAATCCGGGCATTGATGGATCATATCGATCAATGCTGTCAAATAACGACGGTAGACCGTCTCTGAACCGGCCTGGTAAAGATCAGAAGTAAAATAAGGATCTTTTCCATCCAAAATGTGAATGGAGAGAATAACACAGTCAAAGGGATGATCACGAGTCAGAGCCGAATAAAAATCGTCCAGATGAGGCAGATATCCCAGCTCGATCCCGATCAAAAGCTCCGGCGCGGTTTCCGGCAAGGTTGCTTTTATGGCCGTTAAATCGGCAAAATAGCGTGTAAGATCAAAAATATCTTCACGACCATTGTAAAAAAGGTCTTTTTCGTAATGATCGGTTATACAGACCGCGGATAGGTTGTTTTGAGCCGCGCAAGCGAGCAATTCGTCAATCGTTTGCTTGGCATCATGTGAATAGGCGGCAAGATGAGTATGGGTATCACAAAGCATGGTTTACCTCTGATGGTGTTACTGATAAAATGAGATCTGCTGACCGTTCCGATTATACCGACATCGTCAGTGAAATACAAATCATCCGGCGACAATTTTAATAGAAAATAACAAAATGGAGGATCAAGAATGATGATCAAGAATGAAAAATCAGACAAAGTCATAAAAGAACAGTCCGACGATCAAAGCCAAACCGGCAAGGCCTTGAAGAAAAAACTTCAGGTAGAGTACCCAAATCTTTGGGATGTATCCGAGCCGGCTGATCGGGATGCGGCTTTTGCCTTTGCCGAGGAATACAAAATCTTTCTTGATTTGGCAAAAACAGAGCGGGAATTTGTAACCGTTGCGGTCGAGACGCTGGAAAGCCTAGGTTTCTCAGATCTGAATCAAACCTCATCACTGACGGCAGGGGATAAGGTCTACAAAAATATTCGCGGCAAAGGATTGGTCGCGGCGGTAATCGGTGTTCAACCGATCCAAACCGGCTGTAATTTAATTGGAGCCCATATCGATTCCCCCCGTTTGGACCTAAAGCCCAATCCGCTCTATGAAGACGCTGATTTGACATTCTTGAAGACACACTACTATGGTGGAATAAAAAAATACCAATGGCCCGCCATTCCCTTGGCCTTGCATGGCGTTGTTTTCCGCGCCGACGGATCGCCGTTGGTACTGAATATCGGTGAAAACGATCAGGATCCGGTGTTGACCATTACCGACCTGTTGCCGCATCTTGGCGCCGAGCAGATGAGCAGGAAATCGACCGAGTTGATTAAAGGTGAAGAATTAAATGTCTTGGTAGGCGGGCTGCCATATCCGGATCCCGAATTGGCCGGACGGTTCAAATTAAATTTGCTTCAGCTTCTGAATGAGCAGTATGGACTGGTTGAAAAAGATCTGGTAACAGCGGAAATAGAAATCGTGCCGGCGGGTAAAGCTCGTGATGTCGGTTTAGATCGCAGCATGATCGGTGCCTACGGACAGGATGATCGGGCCTGCGCTTTTCCGGCTTTGGCGGCCTTGACCGATCTGGAGAAACCCGAACGAACCTCGGTCTGTATGTTTTTTGACAAAGAGGAAACCGGTAGTGACGGCAATACAGGTGCTCAATCAAGATCTTATGAAAATGTGCTGCTCCAACTCCTCTTTTTGCAAAAACCCGATGCCAACGTGATTGAACAGGCCAAGATGATGGAAAATTGCCGAATGCTTTCAGCCGATGTCAGCAATGCTTTTGATCCTACTTTTGCCTCGGTCTCGGATCCACGCAATAATAGTTACCTAGGTCGTGGAATCAGCTTGGTAAAATACACCGGCTCACGGGGAAAAGGCGGTACCAGCGATGCCAATGCCGAATTTTTCGCCCGGATCGTCCGGCTTTTCGATGCGGAAAAGATTCCTTGGCAAACAGGAGAATTGGGTAAAGTCGATGCCGGCGGCGGAGGTACGATCGCCAAATATCTCGCCAATACCGGAATGGATGTGATCGATTGCGGGATACCGGTCCTATCGATGCATTCGCCCTTCGAAATCGCCAGCAAAATCGACCTGTATTTTACTTATTTGGCCTATAAGACATTTCTGACCAAAATGTAATCGAATTGGTGCTGCGTCAACTCAAAAATTGATGTCAGCGAAACATCTTATTCGTAAGATTCCTCTTCGTCCTGATCTGAATCGGGGAGGGGGGAGGTGGCTGATTGCCGCGGCCGAATCGCACTTAACGGATTTTGCTCGACCGCATGATGCAAGGACTCATTATCCACATGGGTGTAAATTTCCGTTGTGGACACACTGACATGGCCGAGAATAACCTGCAAGGCCCGGATGTCGACTTTTCCATATTTATACATCAAGGTTGCCGCCGTGTGGCGAAGCTTGTGAACAGAGTAGCGGGCCGGATCCAGGCCGGCTGATCGGATATATTTTTTGATCAGGTATTGGACGGTCTTCGGGCTGATGCGTCTGCCGAGCCGACTGATAAACAGGGCTTCCGGATCCTTCAGTCCGGTTTTTGGTCTTTGCTCCAGATAGGCATCAAGGGCCGCCATACAGGCACCATTGAGGTAAATGGTTCGCTCCCTGCCACCCTTGCCGATGACGGTCAGAATATCACCGCGGATGTTGGTCAAATTGATACCGCAAAGCTCAGCCAAACGGAGTCCGCAGTTTAAAAACAAAGTCAAAATGCAGTAATCGCGCACCGTCAGTTCGCTGGCGCCTGCTTCTACGGTTTCAAGCAATTTTTGACTCTCATCAAGAGATAGGTAGCGAGGTAGTTTTTTCAGAATTTTGGGGGATTCCAGCTCAGCCGCAACATTCTCATCAAGAATAAAAGCCTTGTTTTTCAAATATGAGAAGAAAGCCCTCAGTGCCGCGATTTTTCTGGCACGTGTCGCCGGCGCGCAGCGTCGTTCCTGGCTCAGCCATGTGATATAGGCATACAGATCAACCAGTTTGATCGAGCGCAGCAGGTCATTGTCGAAATTGGCTATTGATATTTCATTAAAAGCTTGATCGGGCTTGACCAGACCTCGCCGCAGCAAAATATAACGAGAAAAAAGAATCAGATCATAACGATATTCGCGGATGGTTAAAGGGGAGCGGGCCTTTATAGCCTGAAAGTATCCAAGAAATCGTTCCAGCGCATCATAAAGCTCAACTTCAGCCATTTTCCCACTCCTTTTTGTGATTGTTGCTGTGATTATTATAACGATGACCTATAATAAAGGCAAAATAATAAAGGCAAAAATGATCTATTATTGAAATATCAGACAAAGTGTGCTAGAATTCTCCGAACAAACACAAATGTCCACGAGTCAAGGACGTTTTGAAATGGAGCAAGAGAAGAGAGATGAACAAAAAATTAAAAGTCGGTATCATCGGTTCCACAGGGTATGTTGGCCAGCGTTTTGTCAATCTTTTGGCGGATCATCCTTGGTTTGAAGTTGTGGCGATAGCCGCATCGCCGCGGTCGGCCGGCAAAACTTATGCCGAGGCGGTTGAGGGACGCTGGAAACTTGATGTAGCTTTGCCCGGTAATATAGCCCAAATGACGGTTTTGGCAACGGATCGCCTTGCGGCTGTCTGTAATCAGGTGGATTTCGTTTTTTGCGCCGTAGATATGGAAAAAGCTGCTTTACAGGCCTTGGAAGAGCAGATCGCCGGTTTTGAAACACCTGTTGTGTCCAATAATTCAGCTCATCGTTGGACTCCGGATGTCCCCATGATTATTCCCGAGATCAATCCCGAACATCTGGATCTGATTCCGATACAGCGCAAACGGCTTGGCACCCGTAACGGATTTATCGTGACAAAACCGAATTGCTCGATTCAAAGTTATGTGCCAGCTTTGACGCCGCTTTTAGACTTTGAACCGGAACTGGTTAGTGTCTGTACCTATCAAGCCATTTCCGGCGCCGGCAAGACCTTTGCCGACTGGCCGGAAATGATCGGCAATATGATTCCTTATATTGGTGGAGAAGAGGAAAAAAGTCAACAAGAGCCGCTTAAGATTTGGGGACGGTTAACCGATGACAAAACCGCAATGGCCACGGCTCCGATCATCTCCGCCCAGTGCTATCGCGTTGCTGTTCAGGACGGACATACGGCAGCGGTCTCGGTCAAATTCAAAAAGAAGCCCCCACAAGATGAGATTCTGGCTCGCTGGACCGCGTTTCAGGGCATTCCGCAAAAGGCTGGTTTTCCATCTGCTCCGATTCCTTTTCTACGCTATCTGGAGGATAATAATCGACCACAGCCGGCCCTTGATGCCATGACCGGAAATGGAATGGCGGTCACCATCGGACGTTTGCGTGAGGATAATATTTTTGATTACAAATTTACCTGCCTGTCTCACAATACATTGCGCGGAGCAGCAGGAGGAGCTGTTTTAACCGCCGAACTGCTGGTTCACCAAGGTTATTTAAAAGCGAAATAGACCTTGATTTTGGTCAGGAGGAGACTGATGGAGCTTTATTTACCGTTGCAATTTTCATCGGCAACCGGTACCGGAATGATACAAGGCAGATTGTATCGGCCGGCCCCAAATGTCGAAGCCAGCGGGCTGATCGTTCAAATCGTGCATGGCATGGCAGAGCATCAGCAGCGCTATGAATCCTTTTGTCTTTTTTTGACAAGTCACGGCCACGCGGTTTGCAGTATGGATTTGCCAGGACACGGCTACTCCGTCAGTTCGGAGGAATATTTGGGATATTTCGGAGCTACGGACGGAACCGATCTTGTACTTGCCGATATCGATCGGTTGGCCGATCTGGCAATCCAAGAGCTCTTGCCTCAACAAGGCGCGGTTCGGCGTGTCATTTTGGGTCACAGCATGGGATCATTTATCAGTCGGTTGGCCTGTACGGGATCCGAACGATCCATTGCGGCTGCAATTTTCTCCGGAACCTCAGGCAACAACCCGGCAGCAAAACTAGGGGTTTTACTGGCAGAAATCTCAATTAAACGAAACGGACCCTTGTATAAGGATAAATTTCTTGCTCGTCTGTCATCGGTGGGTAACCTCAAACGAATCGCCAAGCCGCGGACACCGATTGATTGGCTGAGTCGCGATCAGGAAGTCGTGGATGCGTATCTGGCTGATCCGCTATGCGGATTCACATTTACCGCAGCCGGATATCGCGATCTGTTCCGCTGGCTGGTCGCTGTGTCCGAAAGAAAATGGGCGCAACAGGTCAAGCCGGGCCTTCCGATCCTTCTTATATCAGGCTCCGACGATCCAATCGGTCAATTCGGCAAGGGCCCCCGTCAGATCTATGATCAACTCAAAAAGGCCGGCCACCCGGTTGCACTGAAATTATATGAAGGAGCAAGACACGAGGTGTTGAATGAAACCAACCGGTCGGAGGTTTGGAATGACATCCTATCTTGGCTTGATGATTTTAGCAAGTTGTCTTGACGTCAATTTTCTTTTGTGATAGAGTACAAAAAATGAATCTGCACAAATAAATATGAGCATTATGAGCACAAAGAATGGGATCAGTAAACTTGCCCAATGAGATCAGAGAGCCGTTGGTTGGTGTGAAACGGCGTCACTTAAGCAGTTGAACTCGCCCAGGAGTGTATATCGCTGAAAGCGCTGTCAGTAGGTGATTTCGGAGGTCGACCGTTATAGCGACAGGATATCGGGCATACCTGTATCCGGTGAGTGCATCGCGCAGGCGATGAAGTGGAGTGGTACCGCGGGAGGAATAGCGCCTTTCGTCTCTGACAATGAGACGAAAGGCGTTTTGTTTTTCCGAGCAGTCGGGAAGAGGGAGGATTTAAGCATGAAAAATACACAAAAATACAAGCCGTATCCCACGATCGGTCTACCGGACCGACAGTGGCCGAATCGCACCATCAAGGAGGCGCCGCAATGGTGTAGTGTGGACCTGCGCGATGGCAATCAGGCGCTGGAAATTCCGATGACCTTGGAACAAAAACTTGTCTACTACAATAAATTGCTTGAAATCGGCTTTAAAACGATCGAGATCGGTTTCCCGGCAGCGTCGGATACAGAATATGAATTTACCCGATATCTGATCGATAATCATCTGATACCAGATGATGTGTACATTCAGGTGTTGACTCAGTCACGACGGCATATTATTGAAAAAACATTTGAAGCTGTCCGCGGGTGCAAAAATGTCGTTATTCATCTGTATAACTCAACATCAACCCTGCAGCGGGAGGTTGTTTTTCAGATGGATCGCGCTCAGATTATCGATCTGGCTGTTTCGGGAGCAGGTTTGATTCGTGAGATCGCCGCTCAAGACACCACCGGAACCAATTTTGTCTATGAGTATTCTCCGGAGAGCTTCACCGGTACCGAAATGGATTTTGCCGTTGAGATTTGTGATGCGGTTTGTGATGTCTGGCAGCCGACTCCACAAAAAAAGGTGATCATTAATCTGCCTGCTACGGTCGAAATGTCAACGCCCAATATATATGCCGATCAAATCGAATATTTTTCTCGCCACACGCGCTATCGGGATTCGATCCTGATCAGTTTACATCCCCACAACGACAGAGGAACAGCCGTTGCCGCTGCGGAATTAGGCCTCATGGCCGGTGCCGATCGGGTTGAAGGAACACTGTTTGGCAACGGTGAGCGAACCGGAAATGCCGATCTGGTCACGTTGGCACTAAACCTCTATACCCATGGAATCGATCCCAAGCTTGATCTTTCGGATATCAATAGTTTGATTGCTATTTATGAGGAAAACAACCGTATTCCGGTCCATCCGAGACATCCTTATGCCGGAAAGCTGGTTTATACCGCTTTTTCCGGTTCTCATCAGGATGCCATTAAAAAAGGCATGGCGGCCATGAAAAAGCATCCGGATTATTGGGCGGTTCCTTATTTACCCATTGATCCGAAGGATGTGGGGCGCAGTTATGATCCGATCATTCGAATTAACAGTCAATCCGGAAAGGGCGGTGTAGCCTATGTCTTGGAGCAGTTTTATGGACTTATTTTGCCCCGGCCGGTCCAACAGGCTTTCAGCCTTGAAGTCACCCGTGTTTCCGAAGAACGCAACAGCGATCTCGGCCCGGATGAAATCTATCAGTTGTTCATTGACACTTATGCCAACAAAGTTTCACCTTTGAAACTTCTGACTTATCAAGAAAACATGATCAACGAGCAAAATTTTACAATCTCGGCTTTGATCGAATATCAAGGAGAAGAGTATACCGTGAACGGTTCGGGAAATGGTCTGCTGGATGCTTTTTGCCAAGCCATGCAGAATTTCCTGAATCGTGAATTTGAAATTACAACCTATCAGGAACACGCATTGAATCGTGGGTCGAGCTCCAAAGCTATCACATATGTACAAATTCAAAACGGAGATCATCAAACCCATATCGGTTGCGGCATCAGCAGCAGCATCAGCAAGTCATCCTTGCGGGCGGTGGTTAGTTCAATCAACCGAATGCTTGATTTGTCGTGATTCCGTGAGCAAGGACTCCAAGAAAGGCTCCAAGATGAAAAAGCTGGGTTTTTCCTCCTCCCAATTAGACAAAATTTTTATTTTGTCTAATTGGGGATCAAAAATTCGCTGCGCAAAAAGACCGGAATCTCCGCTCACCTGCTTGGAAAATGTCTCTGGGAGCAGCAACGAACCTATTCGGATGTTGATGGGTCGCCTAAAGTTGTTGTCGGTTTTGTTGTTGATGTTGTAGAAATTGGGATTGCTGTCGTTGTTTTTTGTCCGCCCAAGAGATCACTCAGATCTTGAATGCCTAAAATGCGATACCATTCAGATAAATTCTGAATCGGATTATAAAGCTTGGCCAATAAAATAATAACCAAAACAACAATCACAAAAAACAATAGACGGCGCAAAACATTTTGTTGTCTTTCGGATTGGCGTTTGCGATTGACCTTGGCAACCGTGGTATACCCTTTCAGGCGATAAACCCGTTCGCGACTTCGGCGACGGATCGGTTTGCTCTTGGGTAATTTTCGCAGCACGATGCGCGCCGTTGTCTGATTAAGCAGATCGGTCGCCGGAGAAACTCGTTTTGATCTTGGCTGTGCAGGCGTCGATTTTTTCGATTTCAACAAGGATTTTTCGCGACGTCGAGCGCGCAAGCCTTCAAGGCAGATTTTAGCGTTCCGATAAAGCTTTCGGCTCCGGCTGCTTATGCGTCTACCCAACTCCTTGGACAACTGTTTGACATTGACAGCGATTTTACGAATCATCTGCAGGATCTTTTGCATGATCTTTTGGACAGAATTGCCGATTTTATTCATGTCGATTCGAGCGCGCAAACCTTCAAGGTAGGTTTTAGCGTTCCGATAAAGCTTTTGACTCCGGCTGCTTATACGTCTACCCAACTCCTTGGACAACTGTTTGACATTGACGGCAATCTTGCGAACCGTCTGTATGATCTTTTGCATGATCTTTTGGGCAGAATTGCCGATTTTATCCATGCCGATCAGAATATCCTTTCCCCTGCTTCTTGCGAAAATCCGTTAACACCCTTGCGATTATAACCTAAATTCACCTCAATTTCACCCATTTCATCGGTCATGGGCGCATCAAGTTTGAATTGGCCATATCGAACAAAAGTTTGACAATTAAATTTACTTTTGCTAAGATAAAACCAACATGAAAAAGGAGTGCCGTAATATGTCTACCTATCGCTTCACTCGAGCCAATGTGGAAGACACCGTAAATCGCGTATACGACTATATCGTGGAGTATATTCGGCGAGAGGGTTATCCCCCGGCGGTTCGTGACATCTGTAGCGGTGTTGGCATTCGTTCAACTTCGACCATTCATGGCCATCTAAAGCGATTACAGCAGGCGGGCCGGATCGAATACACCGCCGGTAAGCGCCGGGCAATAACCATACCCGACAACAGCGGCGAACGTGTTGTGCATCTGCCGGTCGTCGGCCAAGTCACCGCCGGAGTGCCGATTTTGGCCTCCGAGAATATTGAGCGCGTACTCCCCTTTCCCGCCGGGTTTTTTTCAGAGGATGGGGATGTTTTTGCCCTCAGAGTTCGCGGTGAAAGCATGCGAGACGCAGCCATCCTTGACGGCGACTTCGTCATTGTTCGCAAACAAAACACGGCCAATCTGGGTGATATTATTGTTGCGCTGATTGATGACGAAGCAACCGTCAAGACCTTGGCAAATATAGACGGTAAAATTGTTTTGCGCCCGGAAAACCCGGCGTTTAGTCCGATTCCCTTCGATAGTACCGATTGTCAGGTCTTAGGCAAGGTCTGTGGTGTATTCCGAGCAACTCTTTAAAGCATCGTTGCGATAAGATTCATTAAAAATATAGTTAACCTGTTGCTGAGGATTGACCGCAACAACGGCGTTTTTGTATATGAGATGTTGTCTCCGCTCTTCCTCCAGAATGATGGAAAGCGTATCAAACCCGACAATCAAACCGTTTTTAATGCTTCTGTCCACCAATTGAATCGAGACGGCGATTTTTTCCCGTCGGCAATAATTTAAGAAAACATCTTGCAGTTTCATATCGCGACCCGAATGTTCTCGCTCCGGCCGATGGTTCCTGTTGTTGGCTTGAAAATTCATTGATATTATCCTCCTGATTCAATGCTTCTGTAGCATAATACCCATAGCATAAGCATTTCAGAAGGATAAAACAATTGGTTATATGCGTAATTTTAGATATTTTTCAAAATATTTTTTGTATTTTCTTCCGGCGAATGGTTTTTCAGCCAGTAAATGTTTGTAATTTTTTTAAGCCAGGTCATTTGACGCTTGGCATAACGTCGCGAAGCTTGACGAATATCATCGGCAACCGATTCCAAGGACTTATCCCCTGCCAAATAAGGTAAGACCTCTTTATAACCGATTGCTTGCAGACAAGTGCTGGCCGGATCAAGGCCTCTGGCAAGCAGCTGACGCACCTCATCAATCAAGCCGGCGTCAATCATCTGACCGACACGTTGGTTAATTCGCTCATAAAGGATTGCCCGATCATGACTCAGCCCAAAAATACGAAAATCAAAATCCGGTCCTTTTTGCCTTGACAACTGATTCTGCTGACCGATGGTCATACCGGTCTGGTAATAGATCTCCAAGGCGCGAATGATGCGTTTGCGGTCACCGGGGGCAAGTTTTGCGGCACTTTCGGGATCAACCACAGCCAATTCGCTAAGCATTTGTTCGATGCCCAATCTCTCGGACCGCTCCATGAGCCGAGCGCGCAAGGAATGATTCGGCGGATGTGGGAAAAAAGAAATGCCTTCAATCACAGCACTCAAGTACTGTCCGGTTCCGCCACACAGAACCGGTTGTTTGCCTCGCGAAAAAATATCGTAAATTGCTATGGTGGCGTCCTTTTTATATTGGGCAACACTATAGGGTTCACCTGGCTCACGAATATCCAACAGATGATGTCTGATTAAATTTTGTTCCTGCTTGGTGGCCTTGGCCGTGCCGATATCCATGCCCCGATAAATCTGCATTGAATCGGCGGAAACGATCTCGCCATCCAGCGCTTGGCAAAGCAAAAGCGCAGTCGCTGTTTTACCACTGGCGGTAGGCCCTGCGATGACCAGAACAGGTTTTGGAGTTGATTCGGTTTCCTTGTCGTGGTTCATTATACGATCCGTTTAAAACGTTTTTCCAATTCATACCGCGTGATGCGAATGATAACCGGCCGACCATGAGGGCACTGATATGGATTTTCCAATTGTTTCAGATCGTGGAGCAGGCGTTCGATTTCGGCAAATTTTAAATTGTCATGGGCCTTGACCGCGGCTTTGCAGGCCAGATCAAACAGATTCTCCCCTGCTTCTTCTCCACTTTTGGGCAGGTTTTCGATCAACGTGTCCAAGACCAGCCGAAAAGCCTGCTCCGGTTGCAAGCGTTCGCCACCGTCATCCGGGCAGCTACGCAAAGCCACAGAGGATTCACCGAAAAAGTCGAAATCAAAGCCAAAAGAAGCCAGTCGTTCTTGTTCTTGATGCAGCAGTTGCAATTCTCTTTTGCTTAACTCAAGAATAATGGGAACCAGCAAGGTCTGAGTTGCCACCGGGCGATTCTGGCTCAGTGCCTGCTTACGTCTGGCAAGCAGAGCTTCATAGAGGATTTTTTCATGCGCTGCGTGTTGATCGATTAATAGTAGTTCCTGATCCAGTTCAAGCAACAGAAACGTGTTAAATAGCTGTCCGATCAGACGGGCCCGGTCAAGATCGTTGATTTTAAGCAGTGACGGCTGTGATTCCAATGGTTGGGTAGCCGATTCTTTAGGCGACGCCTCCACGACAGACTCAATTGGAAAGGTTGGGTATTCCTGCTCACCGATTGCTCTGTCATCATCTTTTTGATCAGTCGCCATCGGCTGCACGGTTTCACGAAGCGGAAGTCCGACGGTATCTGTTGTGGTCGGAGTCGGTTCCTGAATCTCCATTTGGCTCTCTTCGGTCGGGAGAACATTGATTCCGGCTTGGCTCATTAAAAGGCCGCGTAAGGAATGATAGATCATCCGAAATACATCCTGATCATTCCAGAATCGAACCTCCATTTTTTGTGGATGAACATTGACATCCACCAAATTGGAAGGCAGTTCGAGAAAAAGGACAGCGACGGCATATTTGCCCTTCATTAATAACGTTTGATAAGCCTCATCCAGTGCTGCGGTTATGGTTCTGGAGCGCACCAAGCGGCCATTGACAAAAATACTCTGATGGGAACGGCTGTTGCGGCACAGGTCCGGTCGTCCGATTAAACCCTTCAAGGACAGCGGTGGCCGGGTGTTATCCACAGCAAGACAGGCAGTAGCGGTCTTTTTACCATAGACCGCGTAAACGGTGCTGATTAAATCATTATTCCCCGGAGTGTGAAGAATCTCTTGGTGATTGTTTAATAATCGGAAAGATACATCGGATCTGGCCAATGCCAATCGTTCAATCAGATCAATGATGGCCCCGGCTTCTGTGGTATCCTTGCGCAAAAATTTAAACCGGGCCGGCACATTATAAAAAAGATTTTCGACAAGAACAGATGTTCCGGTTGGCGAACCGGTCCAGCCGCTGTCCAGCATCTCACCTCCATGAACAACGACGTAGGTTGCTTTGTCATCGGTCAGACGCCTGGTTTCCAAACGAACTTTTGAAACCGCCGAGATGCTGGCCAGTGCCTCGCCACGAAAGCCCATCGTTGTAATTGAATCCAGATCTTCTATCTTGGCGATCTTGCTGGTTGCGTGGCGGGAAAAAGCCAGCACAGCATCGTCCGGACCCATACCTCTGCCATTATCGGTGACACGAATCGAAGCAATTCCACCCTGTACAAATTCAACCGTAATAACCGAAGCGCCGGCGTCCAAAGCGTTTTCCACCAATTCCTTGACCACCGAAGCCGGTCTTTCGACAACCTCGCCGGCCGCAATGCTGTTTGCGGTCTGTTGGTCCAGAATACGAATTTCCATCATCCGGACTTCCCTCCCGTCTTTTTTGCTTTTTGATGCAGGTCGTAAAGCAGATTAAGTGCGTCCAGTGGCGTCAAAGCTTGGATATCCAGCGTTTTCAGCCGCTCAAGAATAACGTCCGTTTCCTTTTTTACCGCAGCGGTGGCAAAAAAGTCAAGCTGGCCCTCCATCGGTCGAGCCGAGCGGCGGATCGTCAACCTTTGCCTACCGACATTATCCACTTCCAACTGTGTCAGGATTTCTCTGGCGCGAACCACGACCTCATCCGGAATACCGGCCAATCGTGCCACCTCAACACCGTAGCTCTCATCGGAACCGCCCGGTTTGATTTTATATAGAAAGACGATTTCTCCATCAGCTTCCCCGACTTCGACATGATTGTTAAAAACACCGGGCAGGACGGATTCCAGATCGACAAGCTCATGGTAGTGAGTGGCAAACAATGTGCGACAGCCCAGATTTTGTCGATCCAAAACATACTCGATCACAGCCCAAGCTATGGAAAGTCCGTCATAGGTGCTGGTGCCGCGGCCGATCTCATCAAGGATAAGCAAACTACGGGGTGTGGCATGATCAAGAATCTGAGCCATCTCATTCATTTCAACCATAAATGTGGACTGCCCCGAGGCCAAGTCGTCCGAGGCACCGACTCTAGTGAAAATTCGGTCAACCAGACCGATCCGGGCCGCCTGGGCCGGCACAAAACTGCCTGCTTGGGCCAAAAGAACGATTTGAGCGGTCTGTCGCATATATGTTGATTTGCCGGCCATGTTAGGACCGGTTAGAATCATAATCCGCTTTTTTTTCAAATCCATTTCCAGATCATTGGGAACGAAGCGCCCCGGTCCCAAGACCTTTTCCACAACAGGATGCCTGCCTTGGGAAATGATGATCTGTTCCGACAAATCAACTTGGGGCCGGCAATAGTTTTCCCGTTCAGCCAGTTCGGCTAAACCTGCTACAACGTCCAGCGTGGCAAGGGCTTGGGCCGAGCGTTGCAGACTTCGGATTTTCTGTCCGGCCTGCTCCCGCAGGTCGCAAAAAATCTCATATTCCATCGCTACAGCCTTTTGTTCGGCACCCAAGATCGTATCTTCCATTTCCTTGAGGGCTTGAGTGATATAGCGTTCACTGTTGGCCAAGGTTTGCTTTCGGACATAGTCTTCGGGAACCAAGGATAAATTGGCTCGGGTGACCTCAATATAGTAGCCAAACACACGATTGTAGCCGACCTTCAGACTTTTGATGCCGGTTCGTTCACGCTCGGCCGCCTCCAGTTCCAAGATCCAGTTTTTGCCATCACTGGCCGCCCGTCGAAGCAGATCCAGTTCCGGATGATATCCTTCCCGAATCAAATTGCCTTCCTTGAGCCCAATTGGCGGTTCTTCGGCCAAAGCATCCGTCAATAGCCGACAAAGTTCTGGAAGCGGGTCGATCTGACCGGCAAGTTCCAGCAGCCAAGCGTCACGCAACGGTTGTATGGTTTGCATCAGCAGTGGAAGCTTTCCCAGCGTATGAGCCAAGGCAAGCAGATCACGCGCATTGACCGAGGCCAAGGCAATTTTTCCCGCCAAACGTTCAAGATCGTAAAGGCCGTGGAGAAGTTCACGTAATTCCTGCCTGATCATGAACTGCACCTTGAGGTCGGCAACCGCCCCTAAACGCTGCTCAATGTCATGGATGTTTAAAAGAGGCTGCTCCAGCCAACGACGCAACAAACGACCGCCCATCGCGGTTATGGTCCGGTCGACGGCCCAAAGTAAACTGCCACGGCGACCACCGTCCCGAATGGTCTGGGTTATCTCTAGGTTGCGTCTGGCAACCGGGTCCAGATTCATAAATTCCGACAGCTGATAAGGTCTGACCGGCTTCATGTGGCCGGGCCGAACACGTTGGGTTTCTTCCAAATATATTAACAACGCAGCCGCCGCATGAGCCCAAAGAGGCGGTTGTTCATGGTCCTGCGGAATCTGCTTGTCAACAGAAGCCTCTGAAAAGTCGTCATCAGAACGTACTGTCAACATGATGTCGTATTTGCTTTTTAGGGTTTGACTGACATCGTCGGTCAAAAAAGCTGAATTGCAAATCAATTCCGAAGGAGCATAGCGGACAATCTCATCCAACAGTTTGTCGTCTGTCCGACCAACAATCAATGACGTTGCCTCGAATATGCCGGTTGTCAGATCAGCTGCCGCCAAACCATAATAGTTGTTAAGACAATAGACCGCCAACAGAAAATTGTTCCGATGATCATCCAGCATATTGCCGTCCATAACCGTACCCGGCGTGATCACCCGGACCACTTCGCGACGGACAATTCCCTTAGCCACTGCAGGATCTTCGACTTGTTCGCAGATGGCGACCTTATAACCCTTGCCGACCAAACGATTGATATAATTATCGGCAGCATGATACGGTACACCACACATGGGCGCTCTTTCTGCCTGACCGCAATCCCGACCGGTCAAGGTCAGTTCCAATTCCCGTGAGGCGGTTACGGCATCTTCAAAGAACATTTCATAAAAGTCACCCAGCCGGAAGAACAAGATGCAGTCCGGCCACCGTTCCTTCTGTTCGACATATTGTTGCATCATCGGTGTTATTTTAGTCGGATCCAGGTCGCTCAGCTTCATACTCATAACAGCAGCATCTCCATCTCCCCTTCAATGGAAAATGTTTTGGCCCGGCACAAATGGACCTTTGCCAGGTGGCCTTCCAGCGCACGACCATTCGGTTGATCATTGTTCAAACGATACGGCTCCGGTAACATATTTAAATCCGGAATGCGAAAATTAATCAATTTATTACAGGCGGTGCGACCGCTAAGAATTGCGGCGTCGGTTTGGCTTGGACCTTCGATCAAAACCTCAACCTTCCGGCCGATCATGGCTTGATTGGATTCAAGACTGTGTCTGTTTTGTAATTCCAACAACCGTCTGAAGCGCTCACTCATAACGGCTTCCGGAATTCGGCCGGGCATCTTGGCGGCCGGAGTGCCGGAACGCTGAGAATATTGGAATGTAAAAGCGCTGTCGAAACGGACTATATTCATCAAATCCAGCGTTTGGGCAAAATCATCTTCCTGTTCTCCTGGAAAGCCGACAATAATATCGGTGGATATCGTAAGACCCGGCCGCAAAGCTCTTGCCCGCTGCACGATATCAATAAATTGCTCTCGGCTATAGTGTCGATTCATCCTTTCAAGAATGCGATTGCTGCCCGATTGGATCGGCAAATGCAAATGAGATTCGATGTTTTTATACCGTGCAATGGTTTCCAGCAAACGATTGGAAATGTCCTTTGGATGGGATGTCATAAAGCGAATCCGATAAATCCCGGTTTCGGCAACCGCCGCCAGCAACCGGGCAAAATCAGCCGGCCGATCGGATCGGTTCTCCAGATCCTTGCCGTAGGAATTAACATTTTGTCCCAACAGCATAACTTCTTGATAACCATCGGCGACCGCCGCCCTGACCTCAGCCAGAACCTCTTCCGGCTGTCGGCTGCGTTCCCTGCCACGAGTGTAAGGAACGATGCAATATGTGCAGTAATTATTACAGCCATACATAATGGAGACCAAAGCCCTGAATTTCCTTGAACGCAGGATCGGCAGGCCTTCGGCCAATGTATCTTGATCGCCGACCGAGTAAAGTTTTTTTTGATGATACAAGCATGTATAGAGCATCTCCGGTAATTTATGGATATCCTGCGGGCCGAAAACCAAGTTGACAAAAGGATAACTGTGTTTGATTCGCTCCACATGCGCCGATTGTTTCATCATGCAACCGCAGATGGCGATAAGCAGATCCGGATTATCTTTTTTTTGCTGTTTTAACCGGCCAAGGTTGCCAAACAATCGATTGTCGGCATTTTCTCGGACACTGCAGGTGTTTAAAATGATCAAATTAGCATCCGATAGGGTCTCCGCCGGCAAAAAACCCATCTGATGTAATTGTCCGGCTAACTTTTCACTGTCATTTTCATTTAACTGACAACCATACGTCCGAATCGAATATCGAATCACCGGATTATCACCGGCGTTTTGACTCCTATGATCAAGACGAATCTGTTCGACAAAGTGATTTTGGCGCTCGATTTCTAAACGATCAATGATTTGCATTCTTTTTTATCCAGTCTTTGACGGAAATTATATCACAGACAATTCGGTCGTGCCATCAGGCCCAAGCAGCCGGATCTTGTCGGTAGGTAAAATGGGATTGGCGAAAAGTCTGGCGACCAAAGATAAACGCCGGGCGGTAGCCAGAATCAACAAATTCACATCTTTCGTGGGCGAATTAAAAATCATCATGATCAGAGCATGGTTGCGACCAGCCGGATCATGTTGATCCATCTTTTCCTGTATATCGGCAAAGGAGAGAGCTTTGCTTAGTTCCAATAAATCAGCCAATAGACCGCCGCTCAGCCTAGGAACTTGGCGTGAGTTGAGCAGGAGAATTTTTTCTATCGTCGTCAGGGGTATTGACAGCTGGCCATATTCGGTTTCCAGCAACATTTGGCTGTTGGTCAAAAACAGATTTCCCTCGGTCGCAAATGGCAACGGCACCCCTCCATAATGATAAACATGCAAGCCCCATCTGGCCTGTAGTTGACGTCCGCGACGACGCAGCATATCGGAACGCCGCTGATTAATAAAGCCAAGAGCAAAAAGGCCGAACAACCCTCCAAAGGCCAGAGCTACGCAAACCCAAGCAGGAATCGAACCCATAAAAAACAAGGAAATCGCACAGATTATAATCAGCAAAAACGCCAACGCCATTATTACGCTCCAATTCGATGTTTTATACCCAAAATTCTACCATTTGTTTCAGGACTTGTAAGCCCATGTGCATACGAGACCTTTAGCCGGCATAAAGTTTGGCGATGATCCAGCGCGCCAATCTGACCGGCAGCAGCCTGGCAGCCAACGCGTAGAGTTTGTATATAAAGCCGCAGGTCACTTGCACAGGAGGATTTCTTCGCAGCATGTGACGAACAATGATGCGGGCAACCTGATCCGAGCTCATCCCGTTTTGTTCATCCTGCTCCATCCGCAGAAGCGACCGCTCGCATCGCAAGGAATACTCAGATTGCAATGCGCGCTGTGACACGATTCTGGCCTTTGTAAATCCTGTTTGAGTATCGCCCGGCTGAACGATCATGCAGCGTATACCGTATGGACGAACTTCGTCGTCCAGAGCCAGAGTCAGGCCTGCCAGAGCAGCCTTGCTGGCCGAGTAATATGCTTGAAACGGAATCGGCAGGAAACCGGCAACCGAACCGATATTGACAACCAGGCCGGAACGCTGCTTTCGCATTTGTTCCAGAACAACCGGCAGCAAACTGATCGAACCAAAAAAGTTCGTTTCCATTTGGCTGCGGGCCTCCTCATGGGTTGTGTTCTCGACCGGCCCGGCGATGCCGAATCCGGCCGCCTGAACCAAGATATCAAGCCGACCCTCTTCCGCCACGATCTTTTCCACGACCCGTTTGCCTTGATCGGGGGAATGCACATCCAACCGTACCGTGCGCATCCAACGCTCCGGCGCGGTCTTGTCATTGTCAGGATCGTCAAAAAAGTCGGCCAGACTGCGTGACGCCGTGTAAACACGAATGCCGCGCCGCCCCAATTCATAGGCGATTGACCTGCCGATCCCTGAACTACCGCCGGTAATCAGTGCGATTGGTATCATGTTTCTTCCTCCCTGCATAACTTCCTAAAATCCTATTGTTTCTGTTTTTGCCCATCTGTTCCACTTTGTCCGGCATATCCTTTTTCTATACAGCGCAAAGCCCTTTCCTTGTTCCGCCCACCAAGAGCAATCTGTTGCTCGAGAAATGTCGGGTGCTCATGCAGAAAATGGTCCATGAAATCACGGGGACTGGTCATAAAGCGATCGATCATGGCAAACTGGTCGGAACTGATTTGACCAGCATTCAGGGCCTGCACAAAAAATCGACGATCGATCTGCACCAATGCCTTTAAGATCACGTTATTTTCGGCCAGCCATTCCCGACCGCCTTGGTTGCGATCGATGACCGTCACGGTCTGTTGCATATTCGCACCGGCACGGCGGACAGAAGGCAGCCAAACTCGTTGATAGCTGGACGCTTCGGTTACCAGATCCGCCACGTGCAATACTTGACTGCCGGTCAGGACTCCCGCATCGACCAAAAGATTCTTGGTAAAATGATCTTGACTGAGAATCATTGTGCCATTTTTCAAGATGCTCAAATGAGGTTTGCCCAACAAATTGGCAACCTGGACGGAAAAAAAGAAATCCCGGCGCTCACCGCCGGAGACAATATCAAATGAGTCGGCCGGATAAGATCGAGCCAGCAGATCGCAGACTCTTTTAAAGGCCGGAACATGGTTGTATTGTTTTGTGACGGCTAAGCTTATTTGCGGTGGTAAAAAAAGCGGTTCATCCGCCAGCGATTCAATCAACGCCAGCAGATCATTGGCACTGGTTTCGCTGCCATACAAGAAATGTGTATTGATGTAATATGGCCCCAGCGTCCCCGATGTATACCAAAAAGGCTGACCAGGTGGACAGACTCGGATTGCCTGAGTCTCAAACAACCACCGAATGATTGATTTTTGGTCGGTCACGAAAAACACCTCTTATTGTTCCCATAGTATCAATCTAGCATAGGATCAGCCATTCCACAATTCCAACGTACCTGTGTACTGACCGACCTCGGAGACACCGTCCAGCTCCATGATCGCCCGAATTTCATCTATGATGTCTTGACATGCAGTCGGCTTGATGAGATTTGCTGTGCCGACCTCAACGGCGGTAGCGCCGGCAATCATAAATTCCAACACATCATTGCCGCTCATAATGCCACCCACGCCGACAATGGGGATACTGACCGCTCGGTAAGTTTCGGCAACCATCCGCAAAGCGATCGGTTTGATCGCGGGACCTGACAAACCACCGATGTTGTTGCGCAGGATCGGCCGACGCAGTTTTCGATCAATCGCTATCCCCAGCAACGTGTTAATCAACACAACGGCGTCAGCGCCCCCGGACTCAGCTGCTCTGGCCATATCAGCAATGGAGGTTACATTTGGTGTCAATTTTGCCCATAGGGGTTTCTTGGTCACTTGCCGGGCGGCGGCCACCAGCTTTTCGATCATTTCCGGATTGCTTCCGATCAGCATACAACCTTCCTTAACATTTGGGCAGGATAAATTCAACTCGATGGCGTCGACCGACGTTGCATCCAAACGACGACACATTTCCAGATATTCCTCGGGATCGTTGCCGGCGATATTGACGATAATTCGGCAGCCCAAATCGATCATAAAGGGTAATTCATTCGCCAAAAATGAGGTGAAACCGGGATTTTGCAGACCGACACTGTTCAACATACCACTTGCCGTTTCGGCCACGCGAGGCGCGGGATTACCATCTCTGGGCAACAAGGTCAGACCTTTGGAACAAATTCCGCCGATTCGGCCAAGGTTCTGAAAATTCCGCATCTCGCGTCCGAAACCAAACGTGCCGGAAGCCGCAATTACCGGATTGGCAAACGGAATATTGCCTACGCAAACCGTTAAATCTGCCATTCAACCACCTCCGCATTGAAAACCGGTCCTTCGGTACAGCAACGCTGATATTCGGCTCCTTGCTCATCACCACGTTTGATCTTGCAGGCACAAACCAGACACACCCCAATGCCGCAAGCCATACGTTCTTCCAAGGAAACTTGACACGAAATGCCGTATTCATCAGCCAGTGCGGCAACAGATGCCATCATTTTTTCCGGTCCGCAGGTCAAAATCCGTGTTTCCGGAACCAACGGCAGTTTCGCAAGCAGATCGTCAAGCGCCGCCACGGCGTGACCGGAAAAATCCATATCGTCGCCCTCTTCTGAAGCAAATAATGTTTGGCAGGTCAACGCTTTATATTGATCGGTCAGAAAACTGTCGCCTAGGGACCGGTAACCGCAAACCGCAATCCCCTCGAGATCGCGAGCCTGACAAACTTTTTGGACAAAATACAGAGGAAAAACACCGGTTCCGCCACCTACGGTAATGACCCGGCGAGCGCCTTCCAGATTAAAGCCTCGGCCAAGAGGACCCAAAAGGGATAAGATGTCGCCTTTTTTTCGCTTGGCGAGAAAGCGGGTGCCCTCTCCCGCTATCCGTATGCCCAACTGGATACTGCCTCTTGCCGGATCGGCATTCATAATGCCGATGGGCCGGCGGAGAAACTGATTGCTGGTCAGGTTGACAAATTGACCCGGATAGGCGATTTGAGCGATAGCCGGAGCCTCTAGGGTCAGAACCACCGTCTGGCCGTTTATGCTTTCATGATCAATAATCGGACAGTTGAACTCAATTGTTCGCATTTTCAACTCCTATTCTGAGATCTGTCATTTTGCTCTTTTTTCTAGGGCCTGTCGCAATTTTGCTTTCATCAACAGGGCTTCTCGCCTGGCGGCTATGGCAAATTCTCCATGAGCCATTTGTTGCGTCTTCCAGGCCAGCATGATGCTGCGGGACGCATTAACAATGGCTCCGCGACCATCCGAACTAAAACTGCTGATCGCATCATCGGCGCTTGCTCCTTGCGCGCCATAACCGGGCACGAGAATAAAAGACTTCGGCATCAACTTGCGAAGTTTGGCTGCCTGAAGCGGCCATGTGGCTCCAACCACGGCTCCGACCGACGAGTAACCGCATGCGCCGATCAAATCATCGCCCCACTCTGCTACTTTTGCCGCCATGGCCTCATAAACAGTCCTGCCGTCCGAAAGGATTAAATCCTGTACATCCCCTGCGGATGGATTGGAAGTGCGTACCAAAACAAAAATGCCTTTCCCTTTTTTCCGGCAGACCGCAATAAAGGGTTTGATCCCGTCCAGACCAAGATAGGCGTTAACGGTCAGGGCATCCGCGTCAAACATCGGAGCGGAGCTGTCGTCGGGCAAAAGATTTTCGCCAAGCCAAGCTGAGGCATAAGCATCGGCGGTACTGCCGATGTCGTTCCGTTTACCATCGGCAATCACCAGCATACCCGCCTTACCGGCATACTGTATGGTCCGTTGCAAAGCTCTCATACCGTGGGAACCGTATTTTTCATAATAGGCAAGCTGCGGCTTAACTGCCGGAACGATATCGGCTACATGATCAATTAAACGTTTGTTGAATTCGTAGATCGCCAAGCTGGCGGACAAAACAGGATCATCACATTGTTTGCCGAAATAGTCCACGATATCTTGAGGAATATATTCCAGTACCGGATCCAATCCGATCACAGTCGGATTGCCGGTCTGGCTAATCTTCTGTTCCAACCGATCTGCGAAATTATTCATAGGTAACCCTCCCGTCGCAAATGGTCAGTTGTACCTGTCCGTATAACTCCCACCCGTGAAAAGGCGTATTTCGCGCCTTGGACAGCATGGCGTCGCGATCGAAAATAAAAGGATTTTCTAGATCTACCAGGACAAGATCCGCCGGCCGGCCGGGTGTCAGAGTACCTAAATCCGGTTGCAGCAGCTTGGCCGGATTGGTCGTCATCGTCGCCAGCCACTGTGGCAATGTTAAAAAACCGGTTCGGACCAAAAAAGTGTATCCGAGCGCCAACGCCGTTTCAAAGCCAACAATGCCGTTGTTGGCTAAACCGAACTCCAGATCTTTTTCGTCCGAATGGTGAGGCGCATGGTCAGTGGCGATCATGTCAATGGTTCCATCCTGCAGGCCTTTGATAATGGCGTCAACATCCTCTTGGGCGCGAAGTGGCGGATTCATTTTGGCATTGGTATCAAAACCTTGGCAGGCCTGATCGGTCAAGGTAAAATAATGCGGGCAGGTTTCAGCGCTGACCTGCACTCCCCTTGCCTTGGCGGCCCGAATCAAATCTACCGAGGCTCGGGTACTGACATGGGCGATATGGACAGGTAATTCCAAATACTCGGACAACAGGCATTCTCGAGCAACCATCATGGATTCCGATACCGTTGGAATGCCACGAAGTCCTAATGTCGTTGACCAGAGACCTTCATTCATGTGCCCGCCCTCAGCCAATGACAGGTCTTCGCAATGCGAAATGACGGTCAGACCGAAGTGGTTGGCATAGAGCATGCCTTTTCGCATGATATCTGCCCGCTCAACCGGTCGCCCATCATCCGAAACGGCAACAATCCCTTCGGCGGCCATCAGTCCTATTTCCGCCAGCTCCAGTCCTTTTTGCTCCTTGCTTAGTGCCCCGATCGGTAATACACGGGCATAACCTTCTTTTGCGCTCTTTTCTTTGATGAATCTTACCAAGGCCGCATGATCACAGACCGGTACGGTGTTCGGCATGCAGGCGACGGTGGTAAAGCCCCCCTTGGCTGCGCTTTTTGTTCCGCTGACAATGTCTTCACGATATTCATGTCCCGGTTCACGCAAATGGCAATGCGCATCGATCAGGCCCGGGAAAACGGCCAGTCCGGTTGCATCGATGATCCGGTCCGGCTGTTCCTCAAATCCATCACTGATTAAGCCGTGTTCAATATACACCGGCCGTACACCGGTAAAACCGGTGGCCGGGTCGACAACATGACCGTTTTCAACGACCATCCTCATCCTACGTTCCTCCTGGCTTGCAATAGATACATGATGGCCATGCGAACAGCCACTCCGTTGGTCACCTGTTCATTGATTACCGATTGCGAGCTGTCATAAATATGTGTTGGCATCTCGACACCGTGATTGCATGGGCCAGGATGCATAATAATGGCGTCAGGTTTGGCGCTGCGGATAGCGTCGTCATCCAGCGCAAAAAAACGAGCATACTCACTGATTGAAGGAAACATGGCTGTGCGCATCCGCTCCAGCTGGATTCGAAGCGCCATGATAACATCCGCGCCTTGCACCGCGTCCCGGACAGAGGGGCAGACAACGGCACCCATTTCGGCAAGACCTACCGGCATCATGGTCGGCGGAGCTGCCAAACGTACCTCGGCGCCTAATTTAATCAGTCCCCACAAATTGCTGCGGGCAACCCGGCTGTGCAGGACATCACCGATAATGGCCACCCGCAGGCCTTTGATTCCACCCTTCTTCTGACGCATGGTGAAAAAGTCAAGCAACGCCTGCGTGGGATGCTCGTTCATACCGTCGCCGGCATTGATCACAGAGGCTTTGACGCGGGGCGCGATCAGGTGAGGCGCGCCGGATTCTCCGTGCCGCATGATCAAAATATCCGTCGCCATCATATCGATGGTCCTGGCAGTGTCCACCAAAGACTCGCCTTTGTTGACGCTGCTGCTGGATGTTGCAATGTTGGCCGACGCGGCGCTCATGAATTTACTGGCCATTTCAAAGGACAGTCGCGTTCGGGTGCTGTTTTCATAAAACAACGTGACAATTGATTTGCCTTGTAAATGCGCGGTCCTTTTACTATTTGCCTGCAAAACCATCTTCATTGTTTCGGCGGTATCCAGAATCAGATTGATTTCATCTACGGTCAATTGCTGGATTCCTAGAAGATCTTTATGGATAAGCTGCATATGGATCACCCTTTCTCTTCTACATCGCCAAGCACAACCCGATCGAGGCCGTCGATCTCCTGAATCAAAACATGGATGACTTCGCTTCTGGAGGTCGGAACATTTTTGCCGATAAAATCCGCCCGAAAAGGCAATTCCCGATGCCCCCGGTCGATCAGGATCGCCAATTGAATCTGATTCGGTCGGCCGAGGTCGAACAAGGCCTCGATCGCCGCCCGGCAGGTACGTCCGGTATAAAGAACATCATCGACCAGAACGATCTTATTGCCCTCAATGGCAAACGGCATCGAGGTGCTGTTGATCACCGGATGTTCGGCCAACATACTGAGGTCATCGCGATAAAAGGTGATATCCAGAATGCCTATCTCGGGGCGTCTTCCCTCGATCGCGGCAATTTTGTCGGCAATCCGCTTGGCCAGCGGAACACCCCGCCGCTGGATACCGACAAGGTAAAGCTTGTCAATACCTTTGTTTCGTTCCACAATTTCATGTGCGATTCGTGTCAGTGCACGATCCATCATCATAGCATCCATCAGAACAGCCTTTTGCTTCATGGCCACGCCTCCTTTTCTTTGCAGCAAAAGAGTCTTCCGCGCAGGCAGAAGACTCAATAAATCGGCTCAAGCAAATGTGGTTTTCCCACTTGCATCCGGACAATTTATGGAACCCTTCCAGCCTCACAGGACTCGTTAAAAGGTTTTCTCA
>JAAYNF010000086.1 GCA_012520975.1 Clostridiaceae bacterium
GATGGCTGACCACCCACGCCTGACTTTCCAAGACAATGGCTGCGGTTTTGTCTTCATCCAACTGATTCCGGTTAACGCGCAGAAACGTTTCAACCGACCAAGGACCATCTCCCCGCCCAACGACCCAGGCATCTGCATGGCCGGCACCACAAAAACGAACATCCCGATTGGAAGCCAGACCTGTGTAACTTTGAATTCGGCCGCTCATCCGATAGGGAATAACCACCTCGTCTGCTTGGGCATCGATAACATAGCAGCCATCTGCCGAAGGCGGGGTCAGAAGTTCAATATCTGCCGTCACGGCAACATCACCTGCGCCGCTGCCGTTAAAGGTAGCATAACGGAGATCATGACTGGTTCCCGGTCGATAGTGGTTGGTATAAAGCGCGAAACCCTGGTGCCATGATGGCTGGGCCAGCACAACCGTGTTTCGATCCGTAAGACCTAACCCTTTGAAGGTCATGCCGCCGTAGCTGTTACCTCGATAGGTCAATGCGGACCCTCGGATGAAGGCCTTCTGTCGATCACTAAGTCGAGCCCAGCTGATCCTGGCAGACTGACCCATGTCCAGCTCCTTCCATTGCCATGGATTGGACCGGGTTACACCACCTCGGGAATCATCCGGGAAAAATGAATTGGTCACCACCAGTTCATCATAGGAATAACCAAGGTAGGCGTATTGTCGACTCTTTTTATCGTAGCGGTTGTCACGAACCTCGGACGGTCTGCCGTAAACCAAAAGTCGATAATCACGCCAGGTCTCATAACAAGCCGGATAGCCGCGATAGCGGCTGGTAATCGGCCAACCGGTCGCCTTGAGCCAATGAATAAATGTGGCTTGATTCGATGGTGGTTTTGGGATACCGTCTGAGCCGGGAAAAACCGCAGCCAGCGCCGGTGCGTTGATGATGATGACAGTCAGGACAACCGTCAACAAAGCTATTGCCGGGCGACCCTTCGATCGCGCGAAACCAAACGGTACTGATAATGGAATCCTCATAGGTCACCTCAATATGTTTCCAAACAAATTGCCGCGTTCTAAATGTGGGCGCATTGCCGATGAGTCGGCGAGCATAATCTTCACGATAGCTGGTCAAAACAAAGTCTAATATAGCCTGAACGTCTGTAACGCCAAGGATCTGACTCAGGCTTTGAGTTAATAACCCAACCACCCGCGGATCGCTATACGATTTGTTTGCCAGAGCAGCCGGCCGCGATTTTTCATCAAACAATCGGTCGATGCACAATGACAGGCCGGGATCTTGTTGTGACACCGCTTCGGGATCAAGCAGCCAAAAGAAAAAACCATTCATTCTTTCGGCGGCCGCATGGTCCGGCGCGACAACCAGAAATTGTTGCCGGCTTTGCTGATCCGGATAAACACAGGCGGCTGCAAATCCCAGTTTTTCTGCCGCTCCGGCCAAAACCTCCAAGGGTTTTTCGAAAGATTCAATCCCGACATAGCCGGCGGCATCAGTTGTTGGCAGAATTTCTGTAACGGCCTCAGGTGCGGGCGTTGTTTCTTGCCGATGCACGCCGGACTCTAAATCCGCAGCATCAAAGGCCGATGGCGTGGGCCCGCGGCAGCCTGATATGAGCAGGAGCAAGGACAGAATCAAAAACAACGCAAACGGACGATAAGATCGGACATGGATCGACTGCACCATAAAAAATCACCTCGATGATTAGATTACAATCAAAATCGAGGTGACTAAATGCGCCAACGACGACAAAAATCGTCAATAAAAACCGTGACAATCAGCGAAAATAGGCGACGCCGCCGGCAAAGAGACGCTGATCTTTTTCACCGGGTATATTTTTGGCCAAATATCGACCCTGACGTTCAGAATGGCCCATTTTGCCGAACACACGGCCGTCCGGGCTGATGATGCCTTCAACCGCAGCCAGTGATCCACTGGGATTGAAGGCCGTCCGGTAGGAAGGTTGACCATTCAGATCGACATAGCGGGTGGCGATCTGACCACCTTTAGCCAGGTCAATGATTTGCTGCTCCGAGGCGACAAAACGCCCCTCTCCGTGTGAAACCGGAATCCGGTGCAGATCGCCCGGATTGGTAAATTGCAGCCAAGGCGAGCGGTTGGAGTCCACCCTAGTGGTGACATAGCAGGAGACATGGCGGCCGATCCGATTCAAAGCAAGCGTAGGACTGTCGGCGGTCGGTTCGCTAATTTCACCCCAAGGTAATAACCCCAGCTTGATCAAGGCCTGAAATCCGTTGCAGATGCCCAGCATCAGACCGTCACGTTGATACAACAGCTGATGGACCGCCTCGGCAAGCACAGGATTACGGAAGGCGGCGGCAATAAGCTTGCCTGATCCTTCCGGTTCATCACCGCCGCTCAAACCTCCGGGCAACATAATGATCTGTGCGGTTGCGATGCGTCTTTCCATTTCCGCGATCGATTGCCTGATGCCATCAGGCGTCAGGTTGCGTACAACCAGAATGTCGGGCTCCGCCCCGGCTTCGATAAAGGCTTGCGCAGTATCATATTCGCAGCTGGTTCCGGGAAAGACCGGAATAAAGACCCGAGGGCGGGCCACCCGGCTGGCCGACTGCCAAGGAGCTTTTTGCGTCGGTCTGACGGTGGCCAGCTCCAGCATATCTTGATTGACATCAGCGGTGCTGGGAAAAACTTTTTCCAGTGGTTGACGCCAAGCCTGCAACGCTTCGGCATGGGTCAAGCCTGCCGATCCGCATCCGCAGGTAAAACGGCCGTCGGCTACGGTTTTGCCTAGGGAAACAGCCCCGGCATCGGTAAGGTCAACGATTGCGGCAGGGTCTTCCACCGCCAGCAATAAAGCTGCCGGTTGCGGACGGAACAAATCATAGGACTCGGCCTCGAAAGCAAATCCAAGTTGGTTGCCAAAGCACATTCGAGCCACGGCAACCGCAGCTCCGCCTTGACCAACAGTGGCAGCCGCCCGGATTCTACCGGTTTGGGCAAGTTTATGAACCAGCGCCAAATGATGCATAAAATCCTCGGCCTGCGGCAATCCGTCTCGATCAAGGGGAACCGGTAACAGCCAGATCCTCTGTTCCGGCTCGGTCAGGGTTGCGCTGACCACATCATCCGCCCGCCCGACCGCCACAGCAAAAGAAACCAGCGTGGGAGGTACATGCAGATTGTTAAATGTGCCGGACATGCTGTCTTTCCCTCCAACGGCCGGCACCCCGAAATCCAATTGGGCTTGGTAGGCTCCCAGCAAGGCCGCCAAAGGCTTGCCCCATTTTTCCGCCGTGGTTAAACGCTCATAGTATTCCTGAAAGGTCAGCCGCGCCCGGGAAGCGTCGCCGCCCATCGCGGCAATTTTGGCCAGCGAGTGGGCCACGGCGAAATAAGCGCCATGATAGGGGCTCCAACTGGCCAAATCAGGGTCAAACCCAAAAGTCATCAAAGTGCAGGCATCGGTTTGTCCGGAAGGAGTTGGAATCAGGCAGGCCATGCCTTCCTCAGGGGTCAGCTGCAGACCACCTCCCAGAGGCATCAGCACGGTACCGGAACCAGCGCTGGCATCAAAACGTTCAACAAGTCCTTTGCGGGAACAAGATTTCAGCGACGACAAACCGGCGCGCAGACGGGCGGCAAAATCACCTGCCGGAAGCGGCTCGGCCCATTCACAGCCGGTGGGAGGCAGGACACGAATACGTGTGTGCTGCGGCGCGCCACTGGTATCAATAAAGGATCGTGGAAGATCCACAATGGTCCGGTCTCGCCAAGTCATCACCAAGCGCGGTTCCGAAGTGACCTGAGCCACAACAACCGCCTCTAGGTTTTCCTGATCGGCCGCCGCGATAAAAGCCGGGGCGTCATCCGCCGAAACCACGACCGCCATCCGTTCCTGCGATTCGGAGATCGCCAGCTCGGTACCATCCAAGCCCTCATATTTAATCGGTACTTTGTCCAGATCAATCAACAAACCATCGGCCAGTTCGCCAATTGCCACCGAAACACCACCGGCGCCAAAGTCATTGCAGCGGCGAATCAAACGGGAGACGGCGGGATCACGGAAAAGACGCTGTATCTTGCGTTCGGTCAACGGATCACCTTTTTGAACCTCCGCTCCGCTCCGGAAAATCGATTGCTCATCATGGATTTTGGACGATCCGGTGGCACCGCCACAGCCGTCACGCCCGGTTCTTCCGCCAAGTAAAATAACCAGATCGCCGGGCCGGGGAATTTCCCGTCTTACCTGATCGGCCGGGGCGGCGGCAATAACCGCGCCAAGCTCCATGCGTTTGGCAATATAGCCCGGATGATAGAGTTCCTCGACCTGGCCGGCGGCCAGACCGATTTGGTTGCCGTAAGAACTATATCCGGCGGCGGCCGCGGTGGTGATCTTTCGTTGGGGCAGTTTACCGGGCAATGTGGCGGACACCGGTGTGGTCGGGTCGCCGCTGCCGGTCACCCGCATGGCCTGATAAACATAGGAGCGACCTGACAATGGATCCCGGATGGCTCCGCCAAGACAGGTCGCCGCACCGCCAAATGGTTCGATCTCGGTTGGATGGTTGTGCGTTTCATTTTTGAACATAATCAGATAATCTTCATCGCGCCCGTCAACGGGAATGCGGACTTTGATGCTGCATGCGTTGATCTCCGGCGAAACATCCAAATCATCAAGTCTGCCCTGACGGCGAAATTCTTTCATGGCCAAGGTGGCCAAATCCATCAGGCAGGGTGGTTTTTCCTGCAGAAGGTCGCCATAAAATTTGGCCCGATTGGCCTGATAAAGTTGCCAAGAGGCACGGATCCGGTTGCTGGTCGGATCGGTACCGGCTATGTCGACAGCCTCAATGCGGGTGTGAAAGGTGGTGTGTCGACAGTGGTCGGACCAATAGGTGTCGAGAACTCGAAGTTCGGTCCAGCTTGGATCACGCTCCTCCGACCGGAAAAAGTCGCGGATGAAAACCAGATCATCCAGCGACATGGCCAGACCGGCCTGATCCGACAACATTTGCAAGGCGGCGCCATCCATTGCGATGAGGCCGGTCACCGGCTCAATGTCGGCCGGAACATCGGGTTGGTCTGCCAGACTCTCCGGCTTGGCCATATCGGCTTCCCGCGATTCCACCGGATTGATCAGCCAATCCTTGATCCGCCCCGGTCCTCCCGGAGCCAGGTCCCCGAAAATAGCATAAACACGGGCGGTTTTGCACAATGGTCGTTCTTCGCAGGTCAGAATCTGGATGCATTGCTCCACCGAATCCGCCCGCTGGTCGTACTGGCCGGGCAAGGGCTCCACGGCCAAGAGAGCATCGGGCCGGCCGAAATCACACCGCTCGTCGAATATTTCATCCACCGGCGGTTCGGCGAAAACCTTCGTGCGAGCCTGAATGTACTGGTCATCGGTAATACCAGACACATCGTATCGATTGTATATCCGAACCGCCCGGATGCCGGTCAGGCCGAGGATCTCCCGGAGATCACGCAAAAGGCCGGCGGCTTCGGTCTCGTATCCCGGTTTTTTGACGACATAGACGCGTCGGACCTGATCCTTCTGGTTCATATTGCACCAACTTTCTATTGTGGGATGCTCGGTTGATGAGCGGCTTTTCGAGCTCCATTAATCGGCCAGTTTGTCCAACAGGGCAGCACTGCGTTTGAGGAAAGAGGCCATGTCATCGGACGAAAGAGAGCCGTGTCCCAGACGGGCAAGATCGTAAATCTGGCGAACCAGAAGCTCAATCTGCTCATCTTTACCGGGAATGTCAGACAGCGCCAAAAGACGTGACACCAGCGGCTGGTCTTGGTTCAGGACCAAGGTTTGCCGCAAGGGGAAAAGACTGTCCATGTCCATGGCCTCGTCGTCGCTTCCCTGCATCCGCTCGAATTGTTTGCGCATTTCCTGCATGCGACGGGATTCCTCCGATTCGACAATCATAGCAGGCAGGGCATCTTCGCCCAGCGACTGAACCTTGAGCTCAAGCTTGTCGTCATTAAGTTTGGTTCGAAACAATCCGGTCAATTTTTCGGTCTTGTCGGCGTCGCCTTCACTGCCGCCGATCTCGGCATCAACCCGTTTAAAACGTTTACCGCTGTTTTTATATTCGATAAAGGACATATAGTGATTGTCCAGTTCGTGATCCATCACCAAGACATCCAAACCGCGGGCGCGGGCCATCTGCACATAGGCAATCTGCTGGCCGGCGTCCGGCGTATAAAGCAAGGTGTCCCCCAGGTCCGAAAGTACCTTATAGTCGTTTTCAACGGTCTTATAAAGCGCGATATCCTTGACTCTGTCATAGAATTTCTCATCACGCATCATTCCATATTTGACAAAGACACCGATATCCTGCCAGTATTTTTCGTAATCCTCCCGTTGATTGTTGAAAAGCGCGCTCAGCTTGTCGGCGACTTTGCGAATAATGTGGCCGGACAGCTTGCCGACGTAGGCATCGTTTTGCAAAAAACTTCGCGATACATTCAGCGGCAGATCAGGACAGTCGATGCAGCCCTTGAGCAGGAAAAGAAATTCCGGAATGATCTCCTTAATGTTGTCGGCGACAAAAACCTGGTTGTAATAGATTTTGATGCGTCCCTCCAAGCTTTCGTAGATATTATCGGTACGGGGAAAATAAAGAATGCCCTTGAGGTTGAACGGATAATCCATATTAAGATGGATCCAGAACAGAGGCTCGCGAAAATCACGAAAGGTCTTGCGGAAAAAATCCTTGTACTCTTCATCGGTGCATTCCGATGGTTTTTTCAGCCAGAGCGGCTCGACATCATTGATTGGTTGTTTCGTCAAATCAACCGAAGCGTCAGCCGTCGCGTCCAATGCCTCGGGAGCATCCGGATCGGCCGTCTCGGCGACTTCTTTCTTAGAGGCTTTGCGCGCACGCTCGGCCCGTTCACGATCAGCCACGACATCGTTGAAATAGATCGGGTAAGGCATGAAACCACAGTATTTTTCAAGGATCTCACGGACCTTTTCACCGTTTAAGAATTCCTTGCCTTCCTCGGATAACGTAACGGTAATCAGGGTGCCGCGGTCGACGCGTTCCGACGTGCCCATCTCGTAGGCCATACCGTCTTGGCTCTGCCAACTGGCCGGCTGAGCATCGGATTGCCAAGAACGCGTATCAATACGCACTTGGTCGGCCACCATAAAAGCCGAATAAAAACCCAATCCGAAATGCCCGATGATGCCGTCGGTCTCTGCGCCTTTGTCTTTATATTTTTCAACAAAATCCATGACCCCGGAAAAGGCGATCTGATTGATATAACGGCGGATTTCATCGATCGTCATGCCAATGCCGTTATCTTCGACCGTCAGGGTGCCGGACTCCGAATCATAAGCCACACGAATCCATAATTGTTCGTCTTCCGGCAGATTGATCTCGCCAAGATCGCGCAGACGCCTTAACTTGGAATTGGCATCAGCAGCATTGGAAACCAGTTCGCGAAGAAAAATATCCCGATCGGAATAAAGCCATTTCCGAATGATCGGAAAAATATTTTCAGTGCTGACAGATACATTGCCCTTTTCAAGAATCATGTTTTGTTCCTCCTTGGAATCTGGTTATTGTTGACCGACCGACAGCCGATGTCGGGCGGGTTTTGTTGGTTACGAACGCCTGAGGGACAGTTTTTCTTCGATGTACTGATCGACAATGTCTTGGTAGGCCGCATTGATCCGGTGAAAAAGCGGGTTTTCGGCCGAGTTGAGCTCCAAATCTTCGATGGTCCGTATCGGCAACATATCAAACGGTGAGCTGGAAAGGAAAGCCGCATCACAGTGGCCTTGACGGACAACATCCACGGTGAACATTTCGGTCCGCAGGACTCCACCGGCCAAAGCGACAGCCGCAAGGATGTGCTTGCGGGTGATCCCCTCGAGAATGCGGTCATCGGGTGCTGTCAGGACTTGATCGCCACGAATAAAAAACAGATTGGATCGTGAACCCTCGGTCAGATATCCGTCGTTATCGGCCAGCAACAGCTCGTAATAGCCGCCAAAAGGGCCCGGCTTGGCAAAACGGGCAGCAATGGCGGCTTTGTAACCGACGTCAATCAATTTGATGTTGGGGTTGGGGCGCTCCCAGTTGAGAATACCGGTTACGACTCCCTGCGCAAAGAGGTCGGATGTCGGATAGTTGGACGGCGTCAAGTGGATGACCGTTTGATTTTCAAGCAAAACCAAGCGCAGATTGGCGGCTTCAAGGCCATTGGCCGCGATCAGATTAAGACATTCTTCATAAAGACCTGCCGGTATAACAACCGGCGCCTGGACGGATCGGCGCAGCCTGGCCAGGTGGTCTTCCCAAAAAAGAGGTATGCCGCGTGTCACGCGGACCACTTCATAAAACATGGTCCGGTCGGTCGGGCGGAAAAGATCCGCCGCAGCCGCGCTGTTGGCTGCCAGCAGACGACCACGATCAATTATGAAAGAACCTGCCAGATCATCAATGATCGGATAACGCAACTCCGCGCCCTCCTGTGCAAAAAGCTATTTTATTATTATATCACGAACCCTTTGATGCCGGCACTCCGGCAACCTTTTTAAAAGCATAGCAAAATGTATAATAATTATTCAACCTACTTCTCGATTTTTCAGCAAACCGCACGATCCGCCTTGGCAAAACAATTTTTGACAAAGGAACAGGGAGCGAGATATAATGATTTGCAAACCTTGGCCGGATATTGCTTCCGGCGCTAATTATATTTATTCATTATTTTGCATATTATTAATTATTGGGAGGAATTTCTTCATGGCAAAAGAAAAAATTCTGCTGGCATACTCCGGTGGTCTGGATACATCAATCATCATCCCTTGGTTGTTGGAAAATTACGACTGTGAAGTAATCGCCATGGCCGGTGAAGTCGGTATCGGACTGGATCATGAAGCTTTAAAAGCCAAGGCTCTCCGGTGCGGCGCCAGCGCCTGCTATATCGAGGATATCGCCGAGGAGTTTGTCACCGATTATATATTTCCGACACTTAAGGCCGGCGCGATTTATGAAGGCAAATATTTATTGGGCACTTCTTTTGCCCGGCCGGTCATTGCCAAGCGCATGGTGGAAATCGCCAGACGTGAAGGCTGTACGGCCGTCGCGCACGGCTGTACCGGCAAGGGCAACGATCAAGTCCGCTTTGAACTGACCATCAAAGCCTTGGCCCCGGATCTCAAAATCATCGCTCCTTGGCGGCAGTGGTCGATCCGCTCCCGGGACGAGGAGATCGACTATGCCGCGGCGCGAGGCATCCCGGTTCCGGTCAGCAAAGAAAATAATTATTCAATGGATCAAAATCTTTGGCATCTCAGCCATGAAGGCATGGACCTTGAAGATCCCGCCAATGAGCCACAGTACGATAAGATCCTGCAAATGGTGGTTACGCCTGAGAAAGCCCCCGATCAACCCACCTATGTCGAGTTGGAGTTCGAGAAAGGCATTCCGGTCAAGCTGAACAATCAAGCCTTGGCACCGGTCGAACTGATCAAAACCCTCAATGCCATTGCCGGAGCCAACGGCGTCGGCATCGTGGACATGGTGGAAAATCGTCTGGTCGGCATGAAATCACGTGGTGTCTATGAGACGCCGGCCGGCACGGTGCTTTACGCGGCTCATCGCGAACTTGAGTTGCTGTGCCTTGATCGCGAAACATTGCACTACAAAGATCTGGTGGCTCAGCGTTATGCCGAACTGGTTTATTTCGGTCAGTGGTTTCACCCCTTGCGGGAAGCATTGGCCGCGTTTGTCGACCGGACTCAGGAGACCGTCAGCGGCAAGGTTCGCCTCAAGCTTTACAAAGGCAATGTCATGCCGGCCGGGACAATATCTCCTTTCTCATTGTATGACGAGCGTTTGTCTACTTTCGGTGAGGATGATGTTTACAATCAAGCCGATGCCGGTGGTTTCATCAATTGTTTCGGTCTGCCGATGAAGGTCATCGCCCAAAAAAGAAAGGACCGCCAATCGACCAACGAGGAAAAATAACCGCGAACGGAGCCACATCAAGAGGCAGGAAAAGAACAAATAATTGTTTCTTGCTCAAGTAGTTGTGAGGTGTTAAAATGCCGGAGAAATTGTGGGATGGCCGGTTCAGCAAGGCCACTGATCAGAAGGTTCATGCGTTTAATTCATCCATTGCTTTTGACGCCAGGCTTTACCGGCAGGATATCCGAGGCAGCTTGGCACATGCCGCCATGTTGGCTGACTGCGGGATCATCAGTCAAGAAGATGAACACGCCATTCGGGAAGGCTTGCTGGATATTCTCGGAGATCTGGACGCCGGTCGCCTAGACATTGATCCGGAGGCCGAAGACATCCATATGTTTATCGAGTCCGAACTAACCAAGCGGATCGGCGAGCCGGGCAGGCGTCTGCACACAGGACGTAGTCGTAACGACCAAGTCGCCCTTGATCTGAGGCTTTACCTTCGGGAAACAGGAGCTGAAATCAGATCAGGTTTCCTGCGTTTGTATACGACATTGCTGGATTTGGCCGATGAACATCTCGACACGGTCATGCCCGGCTATACCCACCTGCAACGCGCGCAACCCATCACTTTGGCCCATCACCTGATGGCCTATGTTGAAATGATCGCTCGAGATATCGGCCGTCTTGACGATTGTTTGAAACGTCTGAACGTTATGCCGTTGGGGTCGGGTGCGTTGGCCGGAACGACTTACCCCCTCAAACGTGAAAAGGTCGCCCAAGCACTAAATTTTACCGCCATTTCGCAAAACAGCCTTGATGCGGTATCCGATCGTGATTTCGTCATTGAGCTGGCCGCCTGCTTGGCTATTTTTATGATGCATGTATCTCGCCTCAGCGAGGAGATCATCTTGTGGGCAAGTCAGGAATTTGCTTTTATTGAGCTTGATGACGCCTATTCCACCGGCAGCAGCATGATGCCGCAAAAGAAAAATCCGGATGTCGCTGAATTGGCGCGGGGCAAGACCGGTCGGGTTTATGGTTCCCTGATGACACTGCTCACCGTGATGAAAGGATTGCCGCTGGCGTATAACAAAGATATGCAGGAAGATAAAGAGGCCATCTTTGATGCCGTCGACACGGTTCAGCTCTGCCTGCCGGCGCTGACCGGCATGTTGCGTACGATGACGGTCCGCAGGTCCAATCTGGCCCGAGCGGCGGCCGGCGGCTTTACCAACGCCACCGATCTGGCTGATTACTTGGTTGGCAAGGGGCTTTCCTTCCGTAGCGCACACGAAATATCCGGAAAACTGGTCTCCTACTGCCTGGAGCGCAACAAGACCTTGACCGACCTCGAATTGACCGAATTCAAGTTATTTTCGCCCTTGATCGAACAGGACATTTACGATGCCATCAGTATCGCCAATTGTGTCGGCCGCCGCAAAATCCCCGGCGCGCCGGCGCGGGAGGCGGTCTGTCGGGCCATTGAATATGCGCGATCGCGTTTTCCGGCCTAGGCTTTGTTCGATGACGGGCATTTGCGCCTGCTCATCAAGATATAAATCCGTCTAAATCATCTTCGCCGTCCAGAGAGCAAGCTTGCTCTTGCCAGCGTCGAACCTCATCATCCAGGCCAATCATACGGTAGAGAATGGCTTTGCCTTGGCAGGCATCGATGTTGCGAGGGTCTATTGCCAAAGCTTGATCGTAACAGACCAGAGCATCATCAAATTCACAGAGTTGCGTCAAGGCATTGCCCTTGCCAACCAAAGCGGCGACATGGTCAGATGCCAAGCACAATGCCTCGTTGAAAGCCACCACCGACTCCTCGAACTCACTGCGAAAATAATGGATCACACCCTTGTTGCAAAGAGCGTCGGAATAATCGGGCGCCTCTTCCAAAACGCGGTCGATCAGCTCAAGGGCCAAGTCATTGTCACCCTGCAGGTGCTTCAAATAGGCCAATTCATTAAGGGCAAAGGGATTATCGGGCTCAAGCCGAAGGGCTCGACGCAACAATTGACCGGCCTTTTCGTCGTCACCGCGCCGTGTTGCAATCATGGCCAAGATAACATAAGCATTGGCGTAATCTTCATCCAGTTCCAGGCATTTTCGGCAGACTTTGGTGCAATCATCCAGATAGCCGGCCGACAGCAGGATATCGGCCAACTCATAATAAAGTTCCGGATCGTCCGGATAGGTCCGGCGCAACGCATTGAAACTGGCCAATGCTTCGTAGTCCCGACCCAGCATCGACTGGCATTTGCCCCGACCGCGCAATGCGTCATAGCGCTGCGGATCATAACGGAGCGTTTGCTCGAAGTCTGCCAACGCTGCTTCATAGTTGCCTAATTGCATCTGAACAAAAGCGCGGGCCATCAGGCTGTTCGGGTTTTCCGGAGCCGCCTCGACGGCGCTTTGAGCATCGGCCATTGCCTGTTCGAACCGTCCCACCAAGAAATGAGCATTTGAACGCAGGCAATAGCCGGAGAAATCCGACGGATAATATTCGATCAGCCGGTCGTATGTTTCAAGACAGGATTTTATTTCACCCATATTTTTGAGAATACGGGCTTTGACCAGCAGCAGATCATAGTTTCGAGGATCCTTGTTCAGACCACGCTGCAGCCAAGTCAGCGCTTCGTCAAAACGTTCATCAAATTCGAGCGCAACAACGGCCTCAAGAATATATTCCGTACCATCGCCAAGGGTGACGTCCTGCCGGCAACGCTCGTCCCATTCACTGACAGCGGCAAGAATCCGGCTGACCGATCTGGCACTGCGGGCTCGGGCAAAACGCAACAAAAAATCCAAACGAATCAATAGATTTTCACTGACACCGGACGCGGCGGCAGCCTCGCGACTCAACCGGACCTGAGCAAGTGTATTTTCCGACCATTGATTCAGCAAAGATACCACATAATAATGTAAAACCGGAGCCCAGCGTCCGGCCAATCGCCGATCGAGGGCAAGCAACGGCCGAAAAGGATTTGGGCGCCGGGCCGCAGCTCCGGAATGCTGTTCCAGCCAGAGACTGATTTTCTTGACGGCCTGCTCCGGATCGCCGGTTTCGGCCTCATACCACAACTGTACCAGATCATTGCACCAAAACAAATCCGCCTTTTCATCGCGGTCGGTAAGCAAACGGGAAGCGGACTCAAACTTCCCTTGATAAATATCCACAGCCGCGGATATCAGTTGAAAAAAGATCTGTTCACCGCTTCGGGCACGGCCGTCAAATTGCGGCCACTCGGTTTCGCCCAACACGACAGACCGGACGACAGCCTCATTATCGAGAGAAAGCAGCCATTTTAGCGCAATCGACATGGCGTCAATTCCTCATATTGGGCATCGGCACCGGCATCCGGCCACCGCACCCGATGAAATCAGCCGCTGTGTTTTTGGATTTACTGGTCATCTTTGTCCTTCCTAGGGCCTCGCCTATCAACAACAGTTTTCCCGTGCATGCCATTTTAACGCTGTTGTCATGATTTGAAAAGGTTCATCTCATTGCCACCGCACTTGTTGTTTGATAGGAAATATTTTAACACAAAGTGTCGGTGAAGCAGGGCGGTTCCATTGAGATTCTATGGTTTTCGGACCGGCTGAATACCCTCCGGTGTCAGCAGGATATCAACCGGCTGATCGTGATCATCCACCGGCAAGCTGCCTTTGATAATCTGGAAAGCATAACAAACACCGACAAGTTTTGGCCGGCCGGGCAGGGTTGGAATCAAACGGTCATAGTAGGCACGTCCCCAGCCCAAACGATTGCCAGCCGGATCGAAGGCCAGACCGGGCAGAAAAAGAATGTCCAGCTCAGGAGGAACGTCCAGCCAGCTGTCTTCGGGTGGTTCCGCAACACCAAACCGGCCGGCAACCAGAAAATCCCGGGGCGCCATTCCTTGCGGCAGGCGGCCCAAAACCAAGCCGGCCTCCGGTTCTTGTCCGGTGACCGCCGGATAATATAATTCAAGGTTTGTCGACAGCAAAAGATCAGACAACGCCGGCGCCAAATCGGCTTCCCGCCGCATCGCGGCATAGGTTGCGATGCGCAGCGGCCGATCGGAATCAGGATCCGGCAAGTGAAAATGAGTCAGCAGCATCCGCAGGCTGCGGCAAAATCCTTTTCCGGCTTGCCGATAAGCCAGAAGCGGCATGGCCTCACGTCGGTTCAGCATTTGTCGGCGAAGTGCGGCCTTGGCCTTCCTCCCGTCTGTTGCATCAAAAACTTCCACTGCTCATTCATTCTCCGGAAACATCATGGCATTGACATAGAGCTCTGTAAATTCTTTTTCACCGGACAACTCAAAATAGTCAACCTGATCGACGACGGCCCGGGCTTGCTCCATTCGTTCTGTATTGAGCAGACAAAGGACCGCTCCCATTCCGGCGGTATTGCCAACCGTCCGAGTTCGATTTCGCAGCTCTTCCGGTAATAAACCGATACGAAAGGCATGCTGAACATCAAGATAATTGCCGAATCCGCCGGCAATATGGACCTGACCGACGTTTTCCGCGGCCAGACCTGCTTTGCTCATCAAGAGTGTGATGCCGGCCGCAATAGCGGCCTTGGCGTTTTGCAATTCCCGAATATCCTTTTGGGTCAGAACAATCGGCTCGCCATTGGCGCTGGCCGCAGCCGGTGCCAGAACGATTGCCGGTTGACCCGAAATTGTGATTATCCGTTCCTGTAGTTCCGATGGCAATTGATCGGATTGGTCCGTGATCCGGCCGGTGGATTCGATCAAGCCGCAGTCTAACAAGCTGGCAACCGCCGCCACAAGACCGGAACCGCAGATTCCGCGTGCCAGCTGCCGATCCGCGCCATGGCCCAGGCCTCCGATCAAAGTATAGCTCAATATCTTGCCATCCCAACGAACAGCATCAATAGCCCCCTGAACACCACCGATGCCGCAACGGATATTGGCACCTTCAAAGGCCGGGCCGGCGGCGGTCGAACAAGCGACGGCGCCGTGAGGACCGACCGCCACCAGTTCACCATTGGTACCGATATCAATCAAAAGGCTGCCGGTTTCCGGCTTTTGGTCAAGCAGTCCACAGGCCAGAATGCCGGCGGTAATATCAGCTCCGACATAGCTGGCGATGGACGGCAATAATTGACAGAGAGCATCCGGGGCAACCGGCAGGCCAAGCTCGGCAGCGGTCAGGGTCTGCAGACGACGGCTGACCGGGATAAAAGGCGCCCGGGCGATGGCTTCCGGTGGCAAGCCGGCCAACAGGTGCAGCATCGTGGTATTACCGGTCAGCACATAATGTACGATATCGTCAAGGACAAGGGATTTTCCGATGCCGACCGCCCCATCACGAAGCAGGTTTTTCGCCAGATCGACGATGGCGCGACCGATCGAGGCGCGCAAGGCTTCCCGTTGCTCAGCCGATTCCGTCGCCCGGTCAATTCGGCTGATCACATCGGCACCATAACCGCTTTGAGGATTGAGTGCGGAATCCGCAGCTAGGCGTTGACCGGTTTCAAGATCATAAAGATAGGCTGCCAAGGTTGTTGTCCCAATGTCGACGGCCAGACCTAAAGGATTCGGCGCGTCGGCTGAAATAAAGCGCAAAACACGGCCCGGTTTCCCATTCTGAGAAATCAAACCGTAATAAGACGGCTGGAAATCTGTCCGGCGTAAAACCAGTGGCAGATTGGGCAGCAAGCCGAAGGGGATGGTCAGGCCGGTGGCGGCTTCAAAACGTTCATCATCCGGACGTTGATCGTCGATCGTCGGCTCGGCCAGAACAGCCATTCCCTTGTAAACCGATGGTCGCAAGGAGATATCCGGCAGCATGCCTTCGGTTGATATCTGAGCCCGAACGGTTCCGGGTAAGATAACGGTCAATGGCCGAGCCGCCCGATCGATCAATTCCGTTGACAAAATGGTCTGGCAGGCCAGAACATGACCGATTCCGAGTATTTCCACGCGACACTTGCCGCAGGTTCCCCGACCGCCACAGGGTGTATGAATACCGGAAGAACTTTGCAAAAGCACATCAAGCAAATGATCACCCGGATAAAATTCCTGCTCTTTCTCGGTCTGGTTGTCCACGATAATCAGCCGCATCCCGCACTTCCCCCCTTTTGTTGCTACTGTTAAAATACACGAAGACATTGTTTTAGCATAGCATGAAAGAGCCTTTTTTTGTAATATTAGAGAAACTTGGTAACATTCACTCTTTACAGAATCCGTTTTTTCCTGAAGAATATATACAGAAACATTTTGTCTTTGCCATTGGGGGTATTCAAGAGATGAGCCGTAAAAACCCAAAATCTCCGTCCGAGGCCGATAAGCTTCCGGCGCGCAAGCGTCGCCCGGGCTCGATTATGCTCAACATTCTGATTGTCATCCTATTGGTTAGCGGCCTTTATTTGATTTTTGAACCCATAGTCGGACGCTGGCGCCAGGATAACTGCAGCCAGCAGCTTTTGCAAAACTTTGATGAGGGCGACGGCACCATTGTCATTGGGTACGATGAATTCATCGTTGCCGGCGAAGAATACGACTATTATGATGATCTGGAGACCTCAAGCAGTTCATCAACCGATTCAATCACCACCACAGCATCGCAGACACAGACAACGGAATCGGTCACCGTCACCACAACATCTGCGACCACCACCCCGAAAAAGATAGTCATTCAAGCCATCGGCCGAATCATTATTCCCTCCATTTCGGTCAAAATGCCCATTGCCGAGGGTGCAAACTTGCATAACCTGCGGGTCGCCATCGGTCATTACACCAACAGTCCATCAGCCGGCGAACCGGGCGTGGCCATTTATCTCGGCCATCGTTCCTACACGTATGGTCGGCATTTCAATCGGATGGATGAAGTCAAGATCGGCGAAACCATCATCATTGAAACAAAAACCACGCGTTACACTTACGAGGTCGACCAAATTGATGTGGTTGAACCGGATGACCTGCTGTACGAATTCAACAATCCAACCAGCGAGCCTCGGATCATGTTGGTAACCTGCACACCGGTCCGGATCGCAACGCATCGCTTGTTGGTTAAAGGCAAGTTGGTCAAAACCGATTCCATCGGTTGATTTTTGAAAGGCTTAGATCAAAAAAGGTGCTGTTTATACCTCGCAACAGCACCTTTTTTCAGATTTAGTTGACAAGATCGATCAGGCTTTACCATCGCAACCGAGAACGTTTTTAATTTTGTGGGCGACCATGCCTTTGATTGCGGCGCGAGCCGGACCGAGGTACTGGCGCGGATCAAAGTGGCTTGGATTCTCGCTGAAGTATTTGCGGATGGTACCGGTCATGGCCAGCCTCAGATCGGAATCGATGTTGATTTTGCAAACTGCCGATCGCGCGGCCTGACGCAACATTTCTTCCGGAATACCGATGGCGTCCGGCATATTGCCGCCATGCTGATTGATCATGGCAACATATTCGGGGATAACCGAGCTGGCGCCATGCAGGACGATTGGGAAATTCGGCAGTTTTTTCTCGATCTCCGCCAAGATGTCAAAGCGAAGCTGCGGCTTTTGCCCCGGTTTGAATTTATAAGCGCCGTGGCTGGTGCCGATGGCGATGGCCAGTGAATCGCAACCGGTTCGGCCGACGAAGTCGACGACCTGTTCGGGATTCGTATAAGAAGCGTCTTCCTCCGAAACATTGACGGCGTCCTCAATGCCGGCAAGGCGGCCCAGTTCGGCCTCCACAACCACCCCGTGGGCGTGGGCATATTCCACGACCTGCTTGGTCAGCTTGACGTTGTCCTCATAACTGTGATGCGATCCATCAATCATGACCGAGGTAAACCCGCCGTCAATGCAGCTTTTACACAATTCAAAGGTGTCGCCGTGATCCAAATGGAGAGCGATCGGCAGATCGGTTTCCACCAACGCCGCTTCGACCAGCTTGATCAGATAGGCGTGACTGGCATATCTGCGGGCGCCGGACGACACTTGCAGGATCAACGGAGCGTTGAGCTCTTTGGCCGCTTCTGTGATCCCTTGGATGATTTCCATGTTGTTGACATTAAAGGCACCGACCGCGTACCCGCCGTCATAGGCTTTCCGGAACATTTCTTTGGTCGTAACAAGTGGCATGATATCAACTCCTTTTATGTTTGGCCACACCCGTCAGCCGGGCGGTTATCGATAAGCACAAGTCTTGTTCGAATTTGCACATACGATCATTTTAAGCCGACACGTCCATCCAGTCAATGGAAAACTGCCATTCAGATGACGCTTTCGGCAGCTTGTCCGCTTTCTTGCAAAAGAATTAATCGTTCACTGGCATTCTTATGCATTTCGCTGTAACGACTAAACTTGTCGCGCTCGGCCTGGATAACCTTTTCCGGCGCCTTATCCATAAAAGCCTGATTTTGCAGCTTGGCGGACACACGGGTCAGTTCGCTTTCCAGATTGGCTTTTTCCTTCAACAAGCGTTCTATCTCCTTATCCAGATCGATCAAATCTTCGAGGGGAAGATAGAGCTCGCCACCGGAAAACAGCGCAGTGACAGCGGTCAGCGGGATGCCTGCCTTGTTTTCTCGCGTCTCGAGGGTGGAAACCGCCGCCAGCCTTTGCAGGAAGGCTTGACCATCGATGAAATGGCGACGCACGGCCGGATCTTTTGAGACCAGAATCAAACCGGCCTTCCGCGAAGGCGGAACGCCAAAACCGCTTCGTACGTTACGAATCTCCCGAATGGCATCCATCAGGCTGATCATGGCCTGTTCCTCTTGCGGAAAGATCAGCGCATCCTGCGGCATCGGCCAGGATGAAATCATGATGCTTTCATCCTCGTGAACCAAGTGCCCGTAAAGGGATTCGGTCACGAAAGGCATAA
>JAAYNF010000087.1 GCA_012520975.1 Clostridiaceae bacterium
GCGATGCCAAAAGCAGGTCGCTGTCGATCAGGATGTAGGCCAGCTGCCAGACCAACAGCCAGAAAACAAGGATCGGCAGCCATTGCCAGTATTTGATTCGCTTCCGGCCGGGTTCCATGCACTTGCTTCCGGTCAGCCGAGCCAGTAAAATGCCGGATCAGGCAACTTGCCGCCGATCGATTGCGGATTGGCCTGAAACAAAACCGTAAAAAACGGTTCCATCATCTCTTGCATCGCAGCTCCTTTGATCAGAACAACATAGCAATTAGGAATGGCTTTGGCGGCCAGCTCGGCGTCAGCCATAACAGAAAAATGGGCGACAGCCTCTCCGGCTTCCACCGGATTCTGATTGACAAAGTCGACGGAAGCCTGATACTCCGAGAGAAAATCTTCCAGCGCCTCCGGGTGTTCGGCAGCAAAAGCCTCACTGACCACAAAGCAACCCATGCTCATTTCGCCTGCACGCCCGGTTGCGGTCATCATTTTGGACCACTCTTCGGTTAAATCAAGCGCAACGCGCATGTCACTGTTTTTACTGAGTACTGTCGTGACAAAAGGCTCAGGTAACATAACCAGATCGGCCTTTCCGGCGGCTGTCAGTGAAGCCAATTCACTGTGTTGGCTTCTGTACTCCACTGTGGCCGGTTTGCTCAGGCCGCCATTAGCCAACAATTCATTTAACACATATTCCGGTATGGCGCCCTGGCCGGTGGCTTGAATGGTTAAACCGGACAGATCGGCAATAGATTGGATGCTGTTGCCTTTTTCCAAAATGTACAGCACACCCAGTGTATTGACCGCCAGCATGCGGACTTTACCTTGTGTGCGCTGGTAGAGTACAGCCGCCAGATTGGTGGGCAGGGCAGCAATGTCTACTTGGTTGCTACTCAGCTGGGCAACGATATCATTCGGTGCGTCGGCCAGCTCGAAAGAATAGTTATGCCGCGTCCTTCCGGCTTCCTGGTCGCTCATTAGACCAACCAACCCGATTCCGGTTGGGCCGCGCAAGGCAGCAACCCGAATGTCCACCCGAGAAGCAGGTTGCGAAGATGATGGTTTTGTGCAAGCCGCAAGAGCAATGAGCAGCGACAAAAGCATGGCAAAAATTAAAAATCGGTGTCTGCATCGGATCATTATGTGCGCCTTCTTTCTTGGCAATTTCAGACCTTGATATGCCCTTATACGCGTGGTTCAAATCCTTTGTTTGACCAATGCTTCGGTCACGGATTCAGCGCCAGCTTGAGAACATCTAAATTATCCATCATAACCTGCTCATAGGTCAAGGCGCCGGCATCACCTGTGACCACCGGATTCAAGGTGTAAACAGACGCGCCGGTTTCCGCAGCCAGCGTATCAGCCGCCCGACCGGAATACTGCGGTTCAACAAAAAGAACTTGAACACCTTCCGAGCGGATAATATCAATGGTTTCGGCCAGTTCGGCCGTGCTGGGTTCTCTCCCCGGATCGCGTCGAATGACCGCCGCTACCGTCAGGCCATATTCCTTTGCCAAATAGGGAAAGGCATCGTGGAAGGTGATGATTTTCCGAATCGCCACCTTATCCAACGTTTCACGATAAAGCCGATCAAGGTTTAGCAGCCGGTCGATGTATGCGGCTTCATTACGCTGATACAATTCAGCATGTTCCGGATCGGCACGTTGCAGTCCCAGGCTGATGTTTTTCACCTGCTGGATGGCTAGGCGAATCGAAAGCCAAACATGGGCATTGACTTCGTGAGCGTGACCGGATGTTTCATCATTGATATCAATATGGCCGTGATTTTCATCCCAATACAACAGCCGAATTCCCGAACTGGCTTCGATCTTAACCAGATCGTGTCGATCGGCCAACACCTCAAGAAAGCTCTCCATTCCGGCACCATTGAAGATAAAAATATCCGCAGCTTCCAGTTCCACCATGTCACCGGGCAATAGTTGATAATTATGCAGGCAACCAACATCCGGCGCCGCCATATTAACCACCCGAATCCCATCAATGCCCTCAACCAGATTCAGGGTAAAAATATAAATCGGCAAAAACGAGGTAACCACCCTAAGCTCGCCGGAATCATCAGCTGTCCGCTCTGTCTGACAGCCGGCAGGAATGCCGAGCATCAATAAAATCGCCAGTATCAGTATCAATGCGCATTGCGGTAAATGCTTTTTCACTTTGACCTCCAAGCAAAACAACGACACAGTCAATCGGCGTTATTGCTAGTTAGTTGCAATAATAATTATATAAAATGTCTCCGGCCGTGTCAAAGCAATGTTCGGTTGCGCAATCGACGCATCTCGAGGATAATGAACCTAAGATCAAAAAAGGAAACCACGCTCATGTCGGCTAAGAACACCCGCCAAACCAAGCAAAAATCATTGATTCTGGCAACCATCCGGCAGGCCGGCGGATTGCTGACAGCCGACCAAATCCTGGCCGCCGCTCGAAAAACGTTGCCCAAACTTGCCCTGACCACCGTCTACCGCAATCTGGAGCAATTATCGAACCAGCGGATCATCACTCGATTAATTCACCCTGACGGTGTTACCCGCTATCGCATGACCGATGAACTGCATAACCACGACATGATCTGTATAAACTGCAGCAAAACACTGGAAATCAGCCAGTGTCCTCTGGATTGCCTGACACTGCAAATCGAGGAGACAACCGGCTTTAAGATCACCACACATCAACTGACATTTTACGGCTATTGCGCTGAATGCTCAGAGCTCCCGGGTGCGAAATAAAAATAATTTAAACGAGGGCGCAGGCAACCGCCCATTGTCGGCAAGAGCAAAAAGCCGTCACCGAAAAGGTCGACGGCTTTTGCCGAACTAATCCGGAATAGAACATTCAATACATTTGGTAAGCAAGATCCTCAATTAATGACGATATCACGCCACCGAGCGCAATCATCAGAATAATGACCACCACAAGAGCAATCAAGGCCCAGAGCAGCAAGGCGCGAGCAAGGTTTTTCTTGTTTTGATTAACCGTGCTGCCGAATGCCCAGACAAAAAGCATGATCAGAAAAATCAGGCTGCCGACGAACGGGATCAAGTTAATGGCAAACATTCCAAAGAAGCCACCAACGCCCAATGGCTTGTTAAGATCCACCATGCCCCCTTGAACCGTAGCCTGCGGAACTGCTTGCTGCACCGGTTGATAGGCTACCGGTTGCGGTGTCGGTGCCGGCTGCTGATAGGTTGTCTGAACAGGCGGCGGTGCAACGGGCGCCGCAGGAGCCTCCAGCATATTGGTACCGCAGCTTTCGCAGAACCTTGAATCATCAGGATTTGATTTCCCACAATTTGGACAGAACATATCTTGTTTCCTCCCCTATTTTTAATCGGTTTTCAATGGATATTATATGAAGTCAAGTCGGGCGTGGCTTGCCGCAGCCTCTGCAGAATTTGTCGAAATTTTCCCGAGAACAATCGGCGCAGATCCAACGACCTGCGGCAGCCCTCACTTCGGCCGATTCGACCGGCTCCTCCGCCGCAGGTTCTTGTACAACTACGACATCTTCGGTCTGCTCAACAACCGCTTCCTCAACGGCGGCGGTCTCCGCAACGACTTGGTCCACAAACACATCAGCTTCAGCTTCAGATTCAGCTTCAGATTCAGCCTCGGTTTCGGCTTCGACAGCTTGCTCAACGGGCTGGGGCTCATGGGGCGCAGCCGCCGGTGCGGTTGTGGCCTGTATCGTCCGAGACAAGCCGCAGCTCATGCAAAAGCGTCCGGTATTGGTTCGACCACAAGTGCAAATCCAATTGTCGGTCGAATCGGTCGCCGTCGGCATAACCGGGACAACCGGTACTGTGGGCGGCGGAGGCGCCGTTGTTGGAGCGGGTGGAACCGGCTTGGAAACCACCGGCGCAACCTTTTCTCGAACGATATTCAGCGTATAGTCGGCCAGATTGGCAAACAAGGGCAGGTCGGCATCTTCTTCACGATGGAGACGCAGGATCGCCAGCAGGACCAACAACAAGAAGGCCAACCCCAGCAAAAAATTGATGATGTCTTGCGTTGTTGCGAGAAAGCCGGTCCGACCGAACAGGAAACGGAAAAAATCAAAAACCCAGCCAACGGCCCTCAAGGCAATGATATAGCTCAGTTTAAGATACAGGGCTTGGAACGCCTGTTTGGTCAACCAACGGTTTTTCTCCAGCAACAAGGCAAAAGCACCCAGCAGGATCAAGACCTCGGTGCTACCAAAGAAACAAATGACAAAGATCAATATAGCAATTGCGGAAAGTTTGAGTCCAAAAATGCTTTTTGTCATGTTGCACCTCTCTTTCTTGTCATGACACATATGCTTTAAAAGCAGGTTTTAAAGGGTTCGAGATGTTTGGTTCAAGCCTATCATAACCTTTGCCCCTTCGCAATGCGGTCGGCCGGATTAATTGCAAAAAAGAAGGTTAATCTTGATAAAGAAACCGATGCAGCGATGTAATATTGGCAGCAAAATCAAACCTGACAACCTCCCTGCCTTTATGATACATCACTTCATAGCTGCCCTTGATCGGCAGCATACGCTGGGAAAGCGGGTAATCCCGCGTATTGATCAGATCGATTCCCAGACTCAGGAGCTTTTGGGGGCTCACATTGGTTCGAACCAACGGTAAAACGGTTCGGATAATCGCGTCGAGCTCACCGGGGCTTTTTTGCCGTGCACTATTTAGCAAAGCTTGAATAACCGTCCGTTGCCGACCGGTACGCGAAAAATCGGAATCAATTTTCCGGATACGAGCATATGCCAGCGCCAATCGACCATCAAGATGGTTGCTGCCGGCTACGGTTATCGGGCCATAGTGCCGGTTGAGATGATCGGATTCGGCACGGGTCAAATTGATATCCACGCCACCGACGGTGTCGATGGCGCGGGTAAAACCGGAAAAATCGATCATGATAAAATCATCGATGCGCACCCGAAAATTATCCTCCAAGGTCTGACGAAGAAGCTTCGAGCCGCCGTAGGAATAAGCCGCGTTCAGCAGATTAAAACCTCGCCCGGGAATGTTAACAAACAAACCACGCATCAGCGAAACCAGATGAATCTTGCCGGTCTCGTGGTTGATCGAAAGAATCATAAGCGAATCAGAGCGGCCGGTGGTCTCACCCGGTCGCCGATCGGAACCGATCAAAAGAATATTGTAGACCTTTGGGCTGCTGGGGATGGCGATATCAAGAGCCGTATGCTGCTGGTTCCGGGCGGCCTGAACGCGAGGATCGATGGTTGGCGTGGCGGTCGGAAGAGCCATATTCGGTCGTTTCGGAGGATTGGTCACGATGATATTTCCCGGCGACAGCGTTACCTCCGGGGGATCTTCATAGTATTCGGAGTATTCGAAGTATTCGGAATTTTCGTAAGCGGGATCGCCGGGGATCTCACCATATGTCACCAGATCGGTTAGACTTTTGAGGTATAAACCAACACCAACGACAATCAGCACCACCACAACCAGTACGACGGCAAGAATGCGTTTGACCGGTTTTCGCCACGATTTCTCAGGCTGTTTTATACGCCGGATCTGGATTTTGGCTGAGTTGTTGTTTTCAGGCATACTTCAATCCCTTTACAGATGCCGCCACCGGTAGTCAGGACATGACAGCTGTCTCCACCGAATCATCGAAGATAACAAACGGATTGTAGGTCGGTACCAACTGTTGCATCTGATTGCGAATTTCATCATCACTGCCTTCGACCAACAGCTTCTCAAGCCGGTCGAGGGACGTCATTAATTCTTGGTAATCGATGTCGATCGATCGGCCGATAAAGATCTTCTTATCAGCGGTCGGTTGCAATCCTTCCTCGTCCATCAAGAGCTCTTCGTAAAGTTTCTCTCCCGGGCGAAGGCCGGTGTAGCGAATAGGAATGTCAACGTCCGGCTCATAGCCGGATAATCGGATAACATCGCGAGCCAGATCGGCAATCTTGACCGGCTGCCCCATGTCAAGGATAAAAATCTCCCCACCCCGGGACATGGCGCTGGCCTGGATAACCAAGCGAGCGGCTTCAGGAATGGTCATAAAGTATCGAATGATCTCCGGATGGGTCACGGTTACATATCCTTGCTCGGCGATCTGTTTTTCAAACAGCGGCACAACGCTGCCATTGCTGCCCAGTACATTGCCAAAACGAACCAAGGAAAAAACGGTTTCGCTGTTGTGGCTAAGCGCTTGGATAATCATTTCGCACAGCCGCTTGGTCGCGCCCATGATATTGGTCGGATTGACCGCCTTATCGGTGGAAATCAGGACAAAACGACGCACCCGATGCTCGATGGCCGCCTTGGCCACATTGAACGTGCCAAACACATTGTTTTTGACGGCTTCCTTGGGATTTCCCTCCATCAGAGGAACGTGCTTATGAGCGGCGGCATGAAAGATCAAATCAGGCCGGGTCTCGTGCAAGACCTCGTGAA
>JAAYNF010000088.1 GCA_012520975.1 Clostridiaceae bacterium
ATCACGAGCCCAAAGAAGCGATGGTGCTGGCTATGAAACGGGCCGTGCCGACCGTTGCGGCCAGCGCCGCAACGACGGTTATCGGTTTTTTGGCCCTGATGTTTATGCGTTTCGGAATTGGTTCCGACTTGGGCATTCATCTGGCCAAGGGTGTTGTCTTGAGCTTCCTTTCGGTCATGGTTTTTCTGCCGGCGCTGACTCTTGCCAGTTATAAACGAGTGGAAAAAAGCCAGCACAAAAATTTTGTTCCCAGCTTTAACAAGGTCAGCCGTGTCCTGATGAAGATCAGGATTCCGTTTCTTATTTTGGCCTTGGCTATCGTTATACCGAGCTACCTGGCTCAGTCCAACACCAATTTTTTATATGGCATGGGTGCCGCATCGGCAAAAACCCGTGCCGGCCAAGATACCGTCTTGATCGAAGAGGCTTTCGGCCGGGAAAATCCCCTGGTCTTGTTGGTCCCGCGGGAAGATTCAGGCAAGGAGGCCGAGCTTTCCGGCCGACTTGAGTCCATTCCCCATATCACCAGTGTCATATCATATGCAACGGCCGTGGGCGCCGAAATACCGCCGCAATATGTACCGCAAGAGGTCTATGATCAATTCTATTCCGATCATTATACGCGAATTGTGCTTTACACAGATGCCGCCGATGAAAGCGAGCAAACCTTTGAGATGGTTCAGGCCGTGCTGGATACCGCCAAAGAGCATTACGGGACCTGCTACTTAACAGGGCAAAGCGCGGCTCTGTTCGATATGAGAAACGTCGTTGAGGTGGATACGGGAATCGTCAACTTGGCGGCGGTAATCGGCATCTTTCTTGTGATCCTGATAACCTTCCGCTCGATTACCATGCCGATATTTCTGGTTTTCTCCATTGAAACCGCAATCTGGATTAACCTCTCAATTGCCTATTTTACCGACAACACATTGAGCTTTATCGGTTATTTGATTATCAGCACGGTGCAGCTCGGCGCCACTGTGGACTACGCTATTTTGCTGAGCAACCATTATTTGGAGGACAGAAAGATCATGCCGAAGAAAGAGGCCATGCTGAAGGCGCTTTCCGAAAACCTGTCGGCTATTCTGGTCTCGGCCGGTATTCTTGCGGCGGCGGGCTTTACCTTGGCCTCCACTTCCGGGAATCAGATTGTATCAGAGCTGGGGGCTCTGCTTGGCAGAGGGACGATATTGTCTTTTGTGATGGTGGTCTGCGCTTTGCCGGCGCTCCTGCTTATCTTCGACAAGGTCATTGAAAAAACAACGATTAAAAGCGGCTTTTATAAACATAAAAGACGTGAGAACAGAGGTGCTTAAAATGAAAAAGATCGTATCCGTTTTATTAACCGCCGTATTTTTTGTGCTTTTGAGTGTGCCGGCTTTGTCCTTTGATATGCCCACGACCAAAGAAGAGGTGGTCTACGGCATATTGGCTGCCGACGGCAGCGTGCAAGACCTTTACGTGGTTAACAGCTTTCCCGGCGGCGCCATTGTGGATTATGGCGATTACAGCGATGTACATAATATGTCGTCTTCCGAGGCTCTGATATGGGAGGGCGACTTGGTGACGATCAATACGACCGTCGACCGGTTTTATTACCAAGGAACACTGAAGAAAAAGGCACTGCCCTGGCAAATAGCCATTCAGTATGAATTGGACGGAGAAAAGCTTCCGGCCGCTGATCTGGCCGGTCGGAACGGCGCGCTCAAAATACAAATGGACATCACGCAAAACAAAGATGTGAACGCCGCCTTCTATGACAACTATATGCTGCAAATCACGCTGGCGCTGGATACGGAAAGGTGTTCCGAAATCAAATCACCCGACGGGACGATAGCCAATGCCGGCAAGGACAAAGTGATAGCCCATTTTGTTTTGCCCGGCAACGACAAAATAATCTCGGTAACAGCCCAGGTTCGCGATTTTGTTATGCCCGGAATCGAAATGACCGCCATGCCTTTTGTCATGCGGATCGACATGCCCGATACAGAGGAACTTACTGAGGATTTGAACAAGCTGTCGGATGCGATAGGGGAGCTGAACGACGGAGTCGAAGAACTGTCTTCCGGCGTGGACGAAACCCATTCGGGCGCACGTAAACTGGCGGATGGGTCGGCGAAATTTGCCGACGGCTTGGAGAAGTTAAGCAATAATTCACAAAACATACTGAGCGCGTCGGCAAAAATCAAAACCGCTCTGAGGGATGTTGCGCAGGGGCTTGAGCAAGGGCTCGGCACCTTCAGCTTGGAAGATCTTGAGAAACTGCCCGGCGCCCTGCGAGAATTGTCCGGCGGCTTAACAGGGGTGGCCGGAGGGTTAACCGCTCTGGAAACAGGCTACGCGCAGGCCTATCCCGCCCTCGATGGCGCCATTTCTTCCATTCCGGATGCGGATGTGGACGAGATCAGCTTGTACGGTCTGTACATGGCGGTGGCGTATGATGATACATTGACCGACACGCTGGATGGTCTCATGGGCTATTATGAAGCAGGCCAAAGAGTTAAAGGCACCTATGCGGCTGTCAAAGAGGCCTTTGCGGCGGTCGCGGATAATCTTAAGAACTTGATTGAGCCGATCAACGAAATGGCCGGAATTCTGACGGGAATGGCCGACGAGATCGAACAATCTTTGGATCAGATGGATGTTGCCGCCCAATTACAACGGCTAACGGAAGGCTTGTTCCAGCTTGCCGACAATTACGGTCAATTTCACACCGGTCTCGGTAAATATGTGAAAGGAGTTAAGGATCTTAACGGCGGATACAGCGACGTCAACCGAGGCATTCGCTCGCTTAGCAAGGGTATCGGCGAGCTGAACACCGGCGCGTCTGAGCTGTATGAGGGAACAAGTGAGCTTCACGAGGAAGTAAGTCAACTTCCGGATAAGGTTCAGGAAGAAATCGAAAAAATGATTGACCAATTTGACAAATCAGATTTTGTTCCCATATCCTTTGTTTCCGAAAAAAATACCGCTGTGGAAATGACGCAATTTGTTTTGAAAACCATGCCCATAGAAAAACCTGAGACCTCGACACCGACGGCAGAAAAACCTGCGAATCTCAATCTATGGCAAAAGGTTTTGGACTTGCTGGGTTTGAATTCGCCATAAAGCATGAAAATGCTCGCCCTTCACGGACGAGCGCGGGAGAAAGAATATCCGAATATATCAGCCAGACTTGGCTTGCTCCGTCCTTTTTATTGTTCGGATGCCGGCTGAGTCTGGTTTTATATGTTGATCAACCGGGATGAAGAATTCTCTGAAATACGTCTTTTCATTATGCCTTGCTGGGGCCTATAATAGAGCAAAATTTAAAAATTTGAATTTAAATGCAATAAAACGCCCGGTTCGTGCATTAACTAAGTAGAAGGAGCGAAACCATGAACGAGCTTTCGGAAAAATTCGTCGTCACGACGGATACAGATGTACTGGATCCATATATCGCAAGAATCGCCGATCATGACAAAGACGCGCTTGCCCAGCTTTACCACCTGACAAGTGGGTCGGTCTACGGTTTTGCTCTCTCGATGCTGAAGAACACGGAGGACGCGGAAGATGTATTGCAGGACACATATCTGAGTATTTACGCATCCGCTTCCGGGTACAGAAGCATGGGAAAACCTCTTGCTTGGATTTTGCGGATAACTCGGAATTTATGTCTGATGAAGCTGCGGGATCGCAAGAAGATTGCCGCAACACCTTTAGAAGAATTGAACCTGTCGTTTGACAACGCGCCCTTGATGACACATGAAGACCGGATCGTACTGAAATCATGTATGCAGTATCTTTCCAAGGAGGAGGCACAGATCGTTATGCTCCGCGCGGTATCGGGGTTTAAACATCGGGAGATTGCCGACTTCCTTGCCTTGCCACTGTCCACGGTCCTGTCCAAATATCATCGGGCAATCAAAAAAATTAAAATTCTTTTCAAGGGAGAGGAATCGAAATGAAAAAAACAGAAATCAACAATAAAATCAGAACAGCTGTCGATCATAGCGTTCCTGATGTTCTGGATTCCATCCTTTCCCGTTGTGAAGAACACAGAGAAAGAGGGATTCTAATGAACACAACACATATCAAAAAACCCCGCTGGACAAAGACCTTAAGCAGAATTGCCGCGGTGCTTGTCCTTGTTGCGGTGGGCATATCCGGATATTTCGTCTATGGTGCTCAAGCCGTGGATTCGGTCATATCCTTTGAGGTAAACCCCAACTTGGAAATCAAGATCAACAAGAACGAGAAGGTATTGGACGTTATTCCTTTGAATGATGAGGCACGAGATGTCATCGGGAATATGAAATTCAAAAACACCGACCTAGAGATGGCGGTCAATGCGTTGATCGGCTCTATGTTGAAGAACGGCTACATCAATGATATGCAAAACTCCATCCTCGTCAGTGTTGAGAATAAAAATGAAGCAAAAAGAACCGAATTAGGACAGAGGCTCCGTGCAGAGATCATGGCGCTGTTGAAAGCCGGTTCCATCGACGGTGCGGTTTTAAGCCAGTCCTTATCCGATGACGATGATGTCAAAACAGTGGCGACTGAAAATGAGATAACCCGAGGAAAAGCTCAAATTATCCTTCAACTTGTCAGCGAAAATCCCAAATATACGGTTGAAGAGCTGGCCAAGCTGTCGATCAACGAGCTGAACATTCTGATCGGGGCCCGGCATATCAAGCTTGAAAACACCTCGATTGAAGGGACTGCCAGCACCAAGGTTTTTATCGGCAAAGACAACGCGGTTAAAATCGCCTTGGATCATGCCGGTGTTACTGCTTCGGAGGCCAGAGATCTGGAAGTTGAGCTTGAATATGATGACGGCAGATGGATCTACGAGGTCGAGTTCAAGGCCAACAACAAAGAGTACGATTACGATATCAAAGCTCTGACCGGAAAAATCCTGTCCGCCGACCAAGATGACGACGATGATGATGATCCGACCCTGTCGACCTACATCGGCAAAGACAACGCGGTTAAAGCTGCCCTGAATCATGCCGGCGTATCGGCTTCGGCAATCAGAGATCTGGAAGTCGAGCTTGACAAGGATGACGGCAGATGGATCTACGAGGTCGAGTTTAAAGCCAATGGCTTTGAGTATGACTATGATATTGATGCCCTGACCGGGAAAG
>JAAYNF010000089.1 GCA_012520975.1 Clostridiaceae bacterium
CAGACGGTGATCGGCGGGCCCAAGGTGTCGGTCTGACAATCGTAGGGCCGATATTGAAAGGTTTTTCTGTCCTTGATCCGTGGCGAAACTTCCTGAGCAAAACGCTCGTAATCGATGTTGCCGCCGACCTCCGACCGACGTTCGGCTGTTTTAAGTTCGGGAGGCAGAAAAAAATGGTCTATTCGGATCAGGGCGGTGGGAAAAATTGCGGCCAGCAGGTCGGCCAAGGTGCTTTTTCCGGCGCCGCAGCGGCCGTCGATGCCGACCAGCAGCGTTTTTTGCCGGGCAAGGCCCTGATCGACGGCGATAAAGGCCGGGAAAAAGGAAGCAAAATCGCGATGCAAAATGCGATAGGCCGGTTGATAGGCTGTACGGTATTCCTGGCTGTGGCGGATCGGCGGACAGGCATCAAAATCGTATTGCGCGAGCCATGAAGTCAATGCCGCAGGGTCAAAAGGCAGGCTGCCGTCGGTTAACAGGGTCAGCAGTTGCTCGACTTTCGCTTTGAAGTCGGTGCGGTTTCCGTGTCCGGCCCCGGCAGAGTGAATAATCATCCGGTTTAGTGTTTGTGTACGAAGCCCGCTGGCTGCCAGCTGACTCAGATGGATGCGGCAAAAGCCGCCACCGATCGGTTCGATCAAAGGGGTATTTAAATGGACCGGCTCTTGTGGCAAAGCAACGATCTCCTCCTCCATCCGCAGGAGATGGTTTTCGGCGTTCGAGATCAGGTGCCCGCCGCCGAAAACCTGCTGATAAATCAGTTTAAGCAAATCCTGCAGTTGGGTTTGGGGCCGGCTTTGCATTTGCTGACGCAGGTCTTTTTTTAACCGGTCAAGGTCAGTCATCGGAGATCAGCCGCGCCCGGGTCAGCGCCACAACAAGGGGCGGAATGATGATCAGTTGCAAGAGAATGCCGGGCCAGGCATTGAGGAAGGCGCCGGCCCAAAAAATCTGCCAGGTGAATGAACCGCCGCTGATCCAAAACAAGATCAAGCGAGCGGCTCCCCAGACAAGGCGGCCGAGCAACATCGAAACAATCAGGTTAACATAAAGAAAGACCGGTTTTTGGGGCAGCAATTTGTAGAGCACACCGGTCAGCAAGCCGTAGGTCGCCATCTCGAAAGCCATCGCCACCGCCGCGGGGTAAAGGGGCGGCATCATGAGCGTCAGGCTGCGCAGCAAGGGCAGGATGAAACCGACCGCCATGCCAAGAGGACCGCCGCAGACAAAGCCGGCCAGCAGAACCGGAATATGCATGGGCAACAGCATGCTGCCAATGGCCGGAATCTGCCCGGTCAGAAAGGGCAGGACCATCCCCAAAGCCAGACAAACTGCGGCGAAAACCAATTTGCGCGTTGTCAAAGCATGACTTTTCATTTGAAATCCTCCTCAAAAATAAAAATGAAGGCTCCGGTCTTCAGACAGACAAGTACCTTCATGGTACAGCTCGCGGGTGAATAAGAAAAACGGTTTTGTGGTGGGAGCCGGCTTCAGCCGGCCGGTTAGCCATAATCTACCAGTCACAACCGTCGTTGTCAAGAAAACGGATTCATTGCGGCGGGAGCAACATCTCGTTTATTGACATATGCTTGTTATAAATTATACTGAACAAAAGATTAAGTGAACAGGAGAGCGACGCAATATGAGCAACAACCCAAGTTCGGAATCAAAGTCCGCTGATTTCAAGATCGAAAACAATCCCCTCAACGAGATCCGGAGAACCATTGCCGTCCTCAGCGGTAAGGGCGGCGTCGGCAAATCAATGGTCACGGCCTTGTTGGCCACCTATTTGAAGCGAACCGGCAAGTATCAGGTGGGCGTCTTGGATGCCGATATCACCGGCCCATCGATACCACGGCTTTTCGGCGCCGACGCATATCAACCCACTGCGACCGAAGCCGGCATCTTTCCGGTGCGCACCCACAGCGACATCCGGCTCATGTCGATTAATTTGCTGCTGGATGAGCCGGAGTCCCCGGTGGTCTGGCGCGGGCCGATTCTGGCCAATACGGTCAAGCAGTTTTGGACCGACGTGGTCTGGGGCAATTTGGATTTTCTGCTTCTGGACATGCCGCCGGGGACCGGAGATGTCCCGCTGACCGTTTTTCAATCGCTGCCGCTGACGGGGATCGTCATTGTGACGTCACCACAGGATCTGGTGGCCATGATCGTCAAAAAAGCCGTCAACATGGCCCGGATGATGAACATACCCATTGTCGGTTTGATCGAGAATATGCGTTACGCTGTGTGCCCGGCATGTGGCGAATCCATACATCTGTTTGGTGACAGCAAGGTAGAAACCACCGCGGCGCAGTGGAACATTCCCTATCTGGGTCATTTGCCCCTTGATCCTGATCTGGCACGACTGGGCGATGAGGGAGCGATTGAAAGAATTCATAAAGATTATCTTCAGGAGGCGGTGGCCGTGCTGGAAAAAATTCCCGCCGGTCAAGAGATTTAATTTTTTCAGAGAGCTAATAAAAAGCCCGGAGAAACTGAAACCAGCTTCTCCGGGCTTTGGTTCGGTTGCGAATCAGTACTTGCCTTTCAGGTCGATTTCGTTAAAAAGCGGCTCTCCCTTCTGGAAGCGCTGAAGATTTTCGCAGAACTGCGCCATCGCGCGATCCATATACAACGTGCTGTCGGCGGAACAGTGAGGGGTAATAATTACATTCTCCATGTTCCACAGAGGGCTGTCCTCATTGAGAGGCTCGGGGTCCACGGCGTCCAAAGCGGCGCCGGCGATCACGCCTCGCTGAAGGGCGTCCACCAAGGCAGCGGTGTCCACCACGGGCCCGCGAGCAATGTTAATGAGCACCGCATCGGATTTCATCTTGGCCAACTGTTTTGCGCCGATCAGACCGCGGGTCTCATCGGTCAGCGGGGTCAGAAGAATCACGAAGTCCGAAACAGCCAACACCTCGTCCATTTCGGCGTTAGAATAGACCTTGTCATAGTTCTCTAAGGGAAAAACCTTGCGCTTTACACCCAAAACGGTCATGTCAAAGACCTTGCACAGGCGGGCCACCTCACTTCCAATGGAACCGGCGCCAATGATGCCGACCGTAAGGCCGGTGGGCTCACGCAGGGGTTGGCTTCCCCGCTTTTCCCACACATGGGCCTTCTGCTGAGCCATAAATCGGGGAAACTGACGCAGGAAAGAAATGATATAACCCATGGTGGTCACCCCCATGGTCTTGCCATGAATGCCCTTGGCGTTGGTCAAGCGAATGGGTAATTCAGAAATAGGCCCATCCATAAGGGGGTTGACACCGGCGGAAAAGGAGTTGACCCACTGCAGTTTATTCGATGCGGCACACCAAGCTTCGGGCATCTTGCCGCTGCCGCCCCACATAAAGAGCACCTCAGCGTCAATGCCATCCTTCAGAGCCTCTTCTTCGCGCTCGTAATAATATACCTTACCGGAGCAGATCTCACGAATCATCTCCAAATGGCGCTCCTCCACAACCATCGGCAGGTCGGGGCGATTGCCATGTAAAACCAATACATCCGCCATCGCTATACCTCCCTATAGAACGAACATGGTCAGCTGCGGCACATAGACCAGCAGGAATAAGATCAAAATCATCACGATAACGTAGGGATAAATCTTTCTTACCACCTGAGCCATAGAGACCTTCGCAACGTCCATAACGGTAAACAGGCAGGTGCCGAAGGGCGGCGTGATAAAGCCGATGCAAACGGCAATACACATACAGATGCCAAAATGCAGACGACTGATATTCATCAGATCACAAATCGGCATAAAGATGGGAATGGTGATCAGCAAGATGGGAGTGGCTTCCATCACGCACCCCATGATCAACAGCACCAACATCATAATGAAGTACAACACCGCACGGCTGTCCGAGATGCTGGTCAAAGTAGAGAGCACGGTCTGGGGTACGCGGGCATAGGAAATAACCCATGCAAACAAGCCGGCGGCGGCCACGATGTACATGACCTTGGCGGTACTCTTGGCAGACTTGAGCAGTACTTGGAAAATATCCTTGACCTTGATCTCGCGGTAAACAAACATACCGATAATGAAGGAGTAAAGGACCGCAATAACGGATGCTTCGGTAGGAGTGGTAATGCCGCCGAAAATGCAGCCCAGAATGATGATGGGGGAACCCAGAGCCGGAAGAGCGCCCACCACGGTCTTAACGACGATCTTAGCGGTCAACTTTTCTCCGGGAGGCAAATCCAAGCAGGTGGTCTTGGAAACACCCTTGTACCCCTTTCTCTTGCAGTAGAAATAGCTCAAAACACACATCGCAAAGGCTAGGATCAGACCGGCAGGCACGCCCAGCTTATACAGGCTGGCGATAGAGGTGTCGGTGTTGGCGGCATAGATGATCATGGCGGTGCTGGGCGGAATAATGGGACCCAGTATGGCGCCCGAAGCAACAACAGCCGCGGAGAAAGCGCGGTCATAACCGGCCTCGTCCATGAAAGGGATCATGATGGTACCAACGGTAAAGCAGCAGGCCATGGCGGATCCGGTCATAGCGGCAAACAAGGCGCACACGATGATGGTGACATAAGCCAAACCGCCAGTGATGTTGCCGACCACCAGATTGGCAACACGAACCAAGCGCTTGGCGATACCGCCCTTGGCCATCAGGTCGCCGGCCAGAATGAAGAAGGGTATGCACATCAGCACAACCACGTCTACACCGGCAAACATCTGTTGAATGACTACTGAGGTAGGAATCCCCTCCAGCAGAATATACACCACAGCGGCCAAGCCGAGGGTAGCGGCGACAGGAACACCGATCGCCAGCAGAACCACCGCCAAAATAAAGAAAATACCAACAGTACTCATGCAGGCTCACCCCCCGCATCAGATTTCTTTGCCCATAACAGGACAATACGGAAAATGTAGCCGATGATCATTAAAATCGTGACCACGGGGAAAATACCGAACACAATGCCCATATTGATACTCATGTTGGAGGACACTGCTTTGGAGGCCAGCTGTAACTGAGGAAAACTGTACCATGCCATGATGACGGAGAATACCAGTCCGGCAATATGCTGGATAAGAACAAAAATCTTCTTGCCAACGCCCCGAGCAAAGTCTTCCACTACGGTGACCTTGATATGTTCGTCATTGAAAACAACCTCGGTTGCGCCGATGAAGATCATCCAAATCATGCAATATCGGGCGGATTCATCAGTCCAAACGAAGCCCTTGGCAAAAAGATAGCGGGCAAAGACCTGAGTCGTCAGAGCAATTGTCATCCAGACGAACAGGATAATCATGAGAACTCTCATGATTTTGGTCAGCACATTGCTGATTTTTTCCAGAGTCAAAACCATTTATTCTCTCGCTCCTTTCAAATCCTTTTAGAAAAATGGAACAGGGCGCGACGCAGCACGCGCGCCCGTCCCAAAGGCTGTCTGTTGCGGGGAACTTACTTCTTCTTCAGGGCTTCGATCCTTGCTACATAGGCGCCGGCGCTGTGATTGGCGACGAAGTCGGCATACAGGTCCTTTGTGGCATCAATGAAGGATTGCTTGTCAATATCCCGGATAACAATGGCGCCCTCAGACTCCATGATGCCCAGCTGATCCTCGTTCTCCTGACGCAGCAGATCGGTACGGATCACGGCAGCCTCTATAGCGGCCGCCATAATGTCGTTGCGCAGATCCTCGGGAAGGCTCTGGAACAGAGTCTCGTTGATGGTCAGACCGTTAAAGTGAACGGCGTGCTCGGTGATGGAGATGTGGTTGGCAAACTCGTAGTAACGGTTGGAGTACTGAACATTGTTGACGTTGTCACATCCGTCGATGGTCTTCTGCTGCAAAGCAGTCAGGGTCTCGGGAGCGGCAATGATCTGGGGATTGGCGCCCCAAGCCTCATATTGGCTTATATAGACGGGAGAGTCGGTAACGCGGATCTTCAAGCCGGCGACGTCGGCGGGAGTACGGACGGCTTTACCGATAATGTCCATGTTGCGGAAACCGACAGCCTGCATGCACAGCATACGGGCGCCGGTGGCCTCGGCCAGCCCGTTCATCAGATCGGCGCAAACATCAGAGGTCAGGAAAGCATTGATGTGGTCATAATCCATAAACAGGTAGGGCAGGTCCAGAACTTGGAACAAATCATAGTAGTTGGAGATGATGGGCGTGTTGTTCGCAGCCATATCTAAAGTTCCAGAGATAACAGACTCCAAGGAAACACGGTCATTGCCCAATACACCGCCACCGTAAATCACCACATCAACGGCGCCGCCGGTTCTGGCTTCCACCAGCTCTTCGAACTTTATAGGCAACTTAGCCAATTGGTTGGTGTCGCTGGCGGCGAAGTGGGAGAGCTTCAGCTCCAGAGGGTTGTCGGCAGAGTACTCGCCGTAATCTTTGCCGACAGGCTCGGCAGTTGTTTCAGTGCCGGGGGCTTTGGTACTGCTGGGGGTGCTGGGAGCTGTGGTACCAGTGGTTTCTTTGTTGTCGCAGGCAACCAGGGCAAAGATCATGACCAGAGCCAGCAACAGGGCAATAATTTTTTTCATTTTTACATCCTCCTAAGTTTTTGAATCGGGTATGGGTTATTCTTTATATCATGACGGTGTATCCGTCATGGGGAACCTTATTTGCGAAGCGCTTCCTTAGCCTGAATGGCCTCGTAGCGTTCAATGACTTCACAGGCAGCCACATAAACAGGGGTGTCCACCATGCTGCCGTCCAAAGCCACGGACGCCAAGCCCTTGGCCAAGCCCTCTTCCTCAAAAAACTTTTTGACCCTGCGGGCATGGGCGACAGCCTCATCGGTGGGGCTGTACAGGCGGTGAGCCACGGCGATTTGGTTGGGATGAATGATCATACGACCCTCATAGCCCATGTCGATACCGTCCAGCGTGTTCTGTTCGAAGTCCGCCATGTTGGAGTAGTCGGCAAAAGGAGCGTCCAAAGCAGTCAGGTTGGCGCTTCGGGCGGCGATGGCCACGATGGTGCGGGCAACTTTCTGTTCGGCAGCTAAATTAGTGCGCTTGATACGCATATCGGCACAGTAGTCAACGGCACCGAAGAAAGCTGAGACCAAGCGCTTGGAGGCGGTACAGATCTCATAGGCGTTCATAATGCCGGAAGCGGTCTCCAGCAGAACGCTGACCTTGACGGATCCTTCGGGCATTTCATAGCGCTGCTCCAGCTCGCTGATCTTCCAGTCCAGACGCTTGACGTCGTCGGCATTGCGGACCTTGGGCAGAGTAATGCCGTTCAGACCGGGGCGGACAACGGCTTCCAGATCGTCATTGGTCCACTCGGTATGCCAGCCGTTGACGCGAACATACACCTCGCTGCCGCCCTCGGCAGCTTTCTTCAGGTTGTCGGCGGTCATTTGACGGGCGATCGCCTTCTGCTGAGGGGGAACGGCGTCCTCAACATCAAAGGTTACGATGTCAGCCCCGGAGAAAGGAGCCCTTTCGATGAATCGAGCATGGTTGCCGGGGAAGTACAGGCTTGTACGCATGATATTTGTAAGCATATTTCATTCCTCCTTGCTTTTATGCTTATGTTGACTTATGAACAAACAAAATCATTTGGGCTGGCGGACCACGTCAATGACGGTACCGTCACGATACTCCACCACACCAATGATACGGTCGGCAAATGTCTGAGCCTTGGGCACACCGGTCAAACGAAGGCCGATCTCGCGTAGTTTCCGGATATCCATCAGAGGCAGGCCGCTGTCTTTAAGTTTTTCCAGCAGATCGGTTCGGCGGGGATTAATGGCGATGCCGTACTCAGTAACCAACGCATCCACGGTCTCGCCGGGGGTTGTGATGGTGGTTACATGATCACGCACCACACACAGACGACCCTTCAGCAGATTGGTTACAATAATCGATAGTTTGGAACCGGCGGCACAGTCACTGTGGCCGCCGGAGGCCCCCATGACAATGCCGTCGGAACCGGTCACCACATTGACGTTAAAGTCAATATCGATTTCGGTTGCGCCCAAGATGATGACATCAAGGTTGTTGACAATGGCGCCCTTTGTGTGGGGATTGCCGTACAGAGAGGCACTCATGGGCATATGCCGGGGATTCTCCGCTGCGGACTCGACGGCGTCCAGATCAAAGCACTGGACATCAAGCAGGACACGGAACAGACCTTCCTTCAGCATCCGCACGAAATAGGAGTGGATACCCCCGGAACCAAAAGCGCCAACAACACCCCGCTCTTTCATGTATTCGCGAACCCGAGCCGCCACGGCCAGCGAGGTGCCCCCGGCACCGGTCTGAAAGGTCATGCCGTCCTTGATATAACCTGCTTGGTCAATCAGGGCGGCTGCGGAATCGGCAATGCGAAGATTCACGGGATCGGCGGTGATTCTGGTCGTGCCGGACACAATACCGTCGGGATCGCCGATGGAGTCCACCACCACAATGTAGTCCACCAGATGTTGGCCGATCTCCACCGGGCAGGCGGGAAAGGGCACCAGATGATCGGTTACGGCAACCACGGTGTCCGCATATTCGGCATCGGCATAAGCGTAAGACAGGTAGCCACAGGCCGAAGGACCGTGGGTACCGTTTAGATTGCCCATCTCGTCACAGGTGGGCGCGGCGATAAAGGCCACATCAATGTGCATCTCACCGCACTCAATGGCGCGGGGCCGGCCGCCGTGACTGCGCAGAATACAGGGTTTCTGCAGTTTCCCTTGAGAAATGGCTCTGGGCACCGGGCCGGGGTTAAAGGTGTTCACGGACATCTGGGTGATCACGCCGGATTCAATCAGAGGAACCAGCGGCTCGTGACAGGGAAAAATGCCGGAGGCAGCCAGATGAATGTCCTTCAAACCCATGTCCGCAATGGTCTGCATAACCAGATTGGTAACCTTGTCGCCGTTGCGGAGATGGTGATGGAAGGAAACGGTCATGCCGTTCTTCAGACCGGACTTTTCAATGGCTTCCCGAATACCGGAAAGAAGCTTTACCTCACCGGGAGCACGTGTTTTCACTTTGGCTGTGGTTCGGGTGCGCACCCCCATATGGGTGAAGGCACCGGTGAATTTTTCCACCTTGCCGTAATGTTCAATGTGATCGGGAATATTTCGCTTCAAAACAGGCTGATCCAACTTGATGTCTGCAGGTGCAACGGTCTCAACAGAGACGGTGCCGCTCTCGCGGCACAGGGATACTTTCGCTCCGCCAAAGTCCAGAGCGGCCAATGCCTCAGCGGTCAACAGCTCGGCTGCGTCACGCTCAGCGGCGTCTACACCTTCATACAGGTCAATGCAGATCTCTTCCGCACCCTGAAGCGGTGCGTTAAGCAGTGCTCTTGGATCGTTTCCGGATACTTTCAGCACCTTACTCATCCTTGACATCTCCCTTTGCACGCCGCAACGCACAGCGCACACGGGCACGAATGGCGAAGTCCAAAGCGCCACCGCCATCCTTCACCTGAATGCAGGCACCGTCCACATCCTCTTCTTGTGCTACCTGACGCACCACAGACTCAATGCGCTGACCGAACTGCCACAGGATGATGGGTTTGGCTTGGAGTTGAACAGTCAGCCCATCGGCGGGGCTTACGATTACCAGCACATCGCTTCGCTTCTCGCTGCCTGCCTGAGCAGTGGTTGTGAGCATCATAAGCTTATCCCCCTTAAATACGGGACACGCCGCTCCTTCGGGCGGCCTCGGCCACCGCCGCCGCTACGGTCTTTCCCACACGCGGATCAAACGCTGCGGGAATGATGTAGTCGGCGTTCAGCTCTTCATCGGTGATCAGACCGGCCAGGGCATCGGAGGCCGCTACCTTCATCTCATCGTTGATATCGCTGGCGCGCACGTCAAATGCGCCGCGGAAAATACCGGGAAATGCCAACACATTATTGATCTGATTGGGAAAGTCGCTTCGGCCGGTTGCCACAACAGCAGCGCCGCCGGCCTTGGCGTCATCGGGGAAGATCTCGGGGATGGGGTTGGCACAGGCAAAGACGATGGCGTTCTCGTTCATGGTCTTGACCATCTCAGTGGTCACAACGCCGGGGGCCGACACACCGATAAACACGTCGGCACCCACCAATACGTCAGCCAAGCCGCCTTGGCGCTTGGTCAGATTGGTGACCGTGGCTATCTGCTCCTTAATGGAATTCATACCCTCCTTACGACCCTCGTAAATGGCGCCGCTGCGATCACACAGGGTAATATCCTTCACACCGCCGGCCAAAAACAGACGGGAGATGGCGATGGCTGCAGCGCCGGCGCCGTTGATGACAACACGGATATTGTCCTTTTGCTTGCCGACCACTTTCAGAGCATTGGTCAGACCGGCCAGAGTAATGACGGCGGTGCCGTGCTGGTCATCATGGAAGATGGGAATGTCACAGCAGGCCTTCAGCTTGTCTTCGATCTCGAAGCAGCGAGGAGCCGAAATGTCCTCTAGGTTTACGCCGCCAAAGGAACCGGAGATGAGCTGAATGGTACGAACGATTTCGTCCACATCCTTGGACTTGATGCACAACGGGAAGGCATCGACTCCGCCAAACTCCTTGAACAACACACACTTACCTTCCATGACGGGCATACCGGCTTCAGGCCCGATATCGCCCAAACCCAGAACAGCAGTGCCGTCGGTGACCACCAAGCACATATTCCAACGACGGGTCAGGTCGTAAGATTTATCGATGTCCTTCTGGATCTCCAAGCAGGGCTGAGCCACGCCGGGAGTATAGGCTAGGGACAGGTCATCCTTGTTTCGAACGGGAACCGTGGAGATCACCTCGATTTTTCCCCGCTTCTCGTAATGCAGCTTCAAACTTTCTTCAGCAATAGGGGTCATAGCCATAAGCTTCCGATTCCTTTCTTATTCAGGTTTTGCTTATCAGAACTTCAACATCGTAATTTCTTGATCCGTGAGAGAGAGCAACTTGGCACCGTCCTTGGTCACGCGGAAGTTGTCGCAGCAGATGGCGAAGTGACCATTGCGCACCAATTCAGGATGAATGGCCAGCAACATATCCTCCCGCATCTCCATGTCCTCAAAGGGACTGATAACAGGAGCTTCCATCATATCGTAGCCCTGACCGTGGCCCACGAAACGGCCATTGGGCGCGATGCCATGGGCCGAGGCAAACTTGTCGTAGACCTCATTCAGCTCACGTCCGGTGACGCCGGGCTTACAGGCGTCGGCCACCAGATGCTGAACTTCCCTGGCGTCTTCAAACAGTTTTACGAATTCGGGATCGGGTCGACCCAGACAGAAGGAACGGGCCAGCTCACCGTAGATGCCTCCGGGACCGGAGACCTCGATCATTACGGTAACGGAATCACCCATCTCAATGCGGCGGTTTGCCTTAAAGTTCTGGAAAAAACCGCTTCCCGCGCCGTCAGGAGCGGAGCCCACGGCAATGTTGCCGATCCAGTCACAGGCAATATAGCGAGAAGCGTGCTCAATATCGGCTAGAATCTCATACTCCATGCGGCCGGGACGGATCAGAGCCGGAACCATATCCATCAACTGCTTATGCGCCAGAATGCAGCGGTCAACCAAATCCCATTCCTCTGCGCTCTTAACCGCCTTGATGTAGCTGAACTGTTTGCTGAAATCCACGATCTCGCAGCCGGACACGCCCTCGCGGACAAGATCCAATGTGTCGGCGCTCATCAGCTGTTTGAATACGACGCCGATGCGCTTATAGTTATGGGTGTTCAGCTCAGCCACCAGACTCTCTGCGGTCAGGCCGTCGGTACAGCCGAAAGTCTGGCAGTAAGGGCGCACAATCAGCTTTTCCACATTGCGCAGGGCAGGGCTCACGGGGGCGTTAGGATCATCCGAGCCGTGACTGATCATGGTCATCTTGCCTTCGGCAGGAATCAGCATGGTGACACCATAAGGATGGCCGACCTGATCGGTCATATAGCGAACGACACTGTCAAAGATGGTACTTTGAGTCTGGGCAATGCAACAATCCAAATCGGCCTTTTTTAATTCGGCCTGTACAGCAACCAGACGACGGTCAAGCTCTGCGGTGGAAACGGGATACTTGTAACGAGGGCCGGACAGGTTCAGTTCAGGCATGGTTGTCTCCTCCTATGCGTTATTTTAGCAGGAAGGGGCTACCGCCCTCCCGTGATTTCACCTATTGAAATCGAGATTTATTATATCTGGTCAAAATATACCCTACTTCTTGAAAATTAGCAATAGAATTTCGAAAGAAAACCTGGGTTTATATAAAATATGCCCTAATTTTATGTGCCTCATCTTTTGATTTTCAGCCGCGGGGCTCCATCGCCAAGTTCGGGAAACGATGTTATAATGTGTTGGTATTCATCAAAAAGTTGGTAGCTAGGTTGGTAAACAATGAAAAGACGATTGCCTGAGCAGAACACAGCCACAAATAAAAAGAAAAAAAAGCCATTTCCGGTGCGAGCGCCGATAGTCGGGGCGCTGTTGTTGCTTTTTGCCGCGGTGATCGGATCTTTGGCTTGGACCCGATTTCGCGAACCGGTGATTACGGAAAGCCCGGCAACCCTGCCGACGACCGGCCAAAGCAGTGTGACATCTGAGCCCACAACCGAGCCGCAGATCAGCGTTGTTCTGCTTGAAGTGACCATTGAGGTGGGTTCCGAGCTGCCCGATGCCAAGGAATTTTTCTTGGAGCCGCCAATAGCCGTCGGCTATGTGACGGATTTGGCCGGCTTGGATGTGGATCAACCGGGAGAACATTCGATTGAACTCAGAGCCGATGGTCGGCTTTATACCGGCAAGCTTCAGGTCGTCGATACGACTCCGCCGGTCATCACCGGCAGCGATCTGACCATTGTTGCCGGGGAAACCGTGTCCTATCGCAAGCACATCACCGTGGAGGATAATTGTGACGGTCCGGTTCGGTTGGAAATCGACAACAGCCAAGTGATCGTCAATGTGCCGGGAGAATACCCCGTGATTTTTTCGGCCACCGATACCGCCGGCAATTCATCGTCGCTTACCCTGCAGGTTACCGTTCTGAAACCGGATCCGCGCCAAGAGGCGGTGCTTGCCATGACCGACGAGGTGCTGGGTCGGATCATCAACGAGCAGATGAGCAAGCGGGATAAGGCGTGGGCGATTTTCAAGTGGACCAACAGATCCATCACTTATACCGGCAGCGCGGATGACTCCAGCGTTCTCGCCGGGGCTTATGAGGGCTTTAAATTTCGTCGTGGGAATTGCTTTACCTATTATGCTTTAAGCGAAGTGCTTTTGACTCGTGCCGGCATTGATAATATGCGGATCACCCGCATTGGCGGCAATACCGATCATTACTGGAATTTGGTCAACTGCGGCGACGGTTGGTACCATTTTGACGCCAGCGAGCGACGTGCGGGCGATACCTTCGTTCCCTTTATGAAAACCGATGCGGAAATGGAGGAGTACACGATAAAAACCGCCGCGGCCTTTCCCGATAAAATCAATTACTACACATTTGATCCATCGCTCTATCCCGAAAGAGGCCAATAGGATTGCCTTCAGGCCTTATCCAAGGCACTGCCGGGGCGAGCCTTGAGACGCCGCAGCCGCCAGTCGCTGAAACGGCCTTGATTGGTTGTCAGAGCAATAAATAAGAACAAAAACAAGCCCACACCGATGTCCTGAATCTCGGAGGGCAGGCCGAGGGCCAGTATGCCGGCGGTCAACATCTTGATGCAAAAAGCGCCGATAAAAACGCCAACGGTAAAATTGACATATCTGGAGAGATAAAGCGCGATGAAGACCGCCGGGAAAGCCGTGAACATCATGCCCATGTTGTTGTTAAAGGTTGAAGAGGCCTCAATGGTCCCTTTCATCGAGACATTGATACAGGATGCCACGCCCAGAAAAACACCACAGAGGACATAACAAAGAATCGTATTTCGCTTTTCGTTGACGCCGATGTTGGTGGCAATCAGTTGATTGTTGCCCAGCGACCGGACATTGTAGCCAAAGCGGGTGTGGGAATAAATAATATAGAAGGCCACAAACATGACCGCACATAAGATATAGATCTGGGGCGCTCGGCCGAACTGCGTATAGCGCATGCCGCTGAGGCGGGCGCCACCGCCATTATTGATGATCATGACCAGAGATTCATAGATAAGCAGCATGCCGATGCTGATGACCAAGGTGGGCACCTTGATGACCAGATACAGCAGGCAGTTGATCAGGCAAAGAATGGTGCAGATCACAACACACAGCACAAGCAGCGCCCATGAGTTCAGCTGGTTATTCCGGATGATCGGCGAGGCGATGAAACTGGTGACCATCATGATGATTCCCATTGAAAAGTCCCAACGCCCGTTGATCATGTTGCAGCTCATTGCCAACGCCATCATCGCGGTGAGCAGGGCTTGGTTCACGATAGAGTCCATGCTGGCCCAACTGCCGAAGGTGCTCTCTGTCTGCAAAAGTCTGGTCATGACAAGAAAAAACACAAAAATCGCTACGGGCCACACAAGTGTCTTCCAAATGTTTGAATAAATACGCTTGATATTCATGATCGATCGCAAACCTTTCCCGCTGGTGAGATTTGATCAGCCGCCGTGGCGGGCCATGACGCTTTCCAGACTGAAGCCCTGAGCAAATTCGGTCAGCCCTTCCAGTTTAGCGTCCTTGTTCAGAACTTTAATAAAGGGCTTCAACTCGTCAATGGTGAATGGCGCGCTGTCGCCGGTGATATATTTCTGAATATTGACGAAATCCTCATGACTTTTTGCCAAGACATATTCCATTTCGATCGAGGCGGCATTGCCGTCGGCATCGGTCATGCGGTTACCGCTCATCGCATTGTAAAGCAGAACGAAAGCAATCATTGAATCGGCCAATGTTCCCTCAACAGCATAGTTGACAACGCCCTCTTCCATGGCCTCCAAAGCGCCTTCGCCCGGATCATAGCAGTTCAGCAAAACTTTGTCGCCCAGACCGGCGTTGACGAGAGGCTGATAGACCGTGGAGATGCTTTCGACACTTGAGAAAATCGCATCGATATCGGGATATTGACTGACGATGTTGGCGGCCGCGCTGGCTTTATCGAAGGACAGGCCTTCGGCCAAGAGCGTTGCTCCATTATCTTCAATGGCCTTTTTGGCGCCGTTCAAGCGTTTGTCCATCTGATCGGCCAGACCGAACGGAAAGCCGGTCAAAGCAAATGTTTTTGCCCCATGTGTCTTGATCATGTCCTCGGCAATGGTATAAGCCATGGCGAAATCGTCTTCCCAGACCTCACCGGCAAAAAATTTGCTCTTGGAAAACGTGCCGTATTCCGGATGGGCGTTTGCCGGGTCATTGGAGGTTACAATGTACATTTCGTATTGTTCGCAGATTTCGATCAAGGTGGGCATGATCATGCCGGGATGCAGATTGATGATGCCGTCAATGCCGGCCGCACCGAAGTTTTGAGCGGCCGTGATGGTCTGTTCCGGATCGGTGCCGCCAACGGCATAGTCGAACGTGACATTCAAATTTGAGCCCAGATACTCAATGGACTTCATGATGTTCAGCGCCCAATCGTTAGAGAGGTTATAGAGGATAACCCCCACTTTATATTGAGGCAGCTCAACTTTTTCGGGTGTGGTGCTTCCCCCGGCACAGGCTGTCAGCCCAAGTGACAGGGCAAGAACCAGAATAATGGCAACTAATTTCTTTTTCATGATCTTTCTCCTTCTTCAAAATTTATTAAAAACGCCATTGGCGTATTCAACGCGGCAGCAAGCCGTTCCGGTCGCGCTTATAGGTAATCACGACAACCAGAATAAAAATAGTACCGACAACCAAGTCGGTCAGCCGATAGTTAATACCGGTCAGAACCAGCCCGTTGCTCAGGATGACCACAATCAGAGCCCCGATAATCGGCGCCTTGACGGAACTTTTCATCCCGCCGCCCAGCGCCATACCGCCCAGTACGATGGCGACAATGACATCGAGCTCATAACCGGCTCCGGCCAAGGTCGCTACGGTACGGGTTCGGGCCATGGCAAAAAATGCGGCAATGCCGATCAACAACGCGGCGAACAGGTAAGCCATGATTTGGACGCGGCTGATATGGATGCCGGACTGTCTGGCGGCGGTCGGATTCTCGCCGATTGCCGCATTATTGCGGCCGAAAACCGTATGATGCATCAGGATATAGGAAGCAACCAGCAAGATGAGCAAAACAATGATTTTCAGCGTCCAGTTATTGGCCACACCGATTTCGGCCGGCAACGTGATGTTTCCTTTGGAGATCATGGTAACGGCACCCCGACAGAGGAATTGAACGCACAGGGTTGTGATGAAAGGAGGAATTTGCAGCTTGACGGTCACCAGACCGGTCACGAGATAACACACCAGCGAAACCGCTAGGCAAATCGGCAGGGCGATCCAGCTGCCGCCCATGTTGAGGATGATATATCCGGACAGCATCATGCTGAGGCCGAAGACCGCACCGACCGCCAGATCAAAACCGCCATGGGCGTAAATAAAAGAACAGGCCACAGCCAAAATAATAATTGTGTAGATCTGGTCAAGAATGTTGTTCAGATTGGTCGCGCGGAAAAGGCTTCCTTCCGAAGCGATACCGATCAGGGCAATAACCAGTATGAGGCCGAGAAAGGGAATTAACACAGACAAATTTTTCTTGATTACCTGCATAGGGCCTCCTAAATCATTGACTCGATCAGATCGTGTTCGCTCAGTGTCGCGCTGCGTCTGAACTCACCGTTACATTGGCCGTTTTTCATAATTATGATTCGATCGCACATCCCGATCAGCTCGGCCAGCTCTTCGGAAATAAGCATGATGGATCGGCCTTCCGTTTTGAGCTTATAGATGAGTTGATACATCGCCTGCTTTACTCCGATGTCAACACCGCGGGTGGGGCAGTCGAGAATCAGGATCTGAGATTGATGGGCAATCCAGCGAGCAAAGACGACCTTTTGTTTGTTGCCTCCGGAAAGATAGCGCACGACCTGATCAACCGAGGAGCACTTGATGGAAAGCGCTTGTCGCTGCGTTTCGGCCAACCGGCGTTCGTTCTTGCGAAAAAGCAGTCCGCTTTGCAGGATATCGGGCAGAGAGGGCAGAGCGATGTTTTCGCTGACGGTTGCCGTGATCATGAGGCTCTCCTGGTCGCGGTTTTTGGAGATATAGCCGATCCGTCGCTTAATGGCCTCGTGAGGCTGGGATATGATTGTCTTGTCCGCCAGCTCAACGCGGCCATGAACCGGCCGGTCAACCCCGAAGGCAATCCGACCCAGCTCATGCATACCGCTGTCGGTTAAACCTCCCAAACCGAGGATTTCTCCTTCATGGAGCTGAAGACTGACATTTTTTAAAATTCGGCCATCGGTTACATTCTCAATGTTCAGAACAACCTTTTCACCGTACTGCCCATCAAAATCGCCACGATAATAATCGCCGATGAGTTCTCGGCCCACCATCATGGACTTGATGACGTCTGGCTTCATTTCCTCCTGCGCGAGGGTGCCGATCAACATCCCGTCACGCAGAACCGTCAAAGCCGTGCAGATTTCAAGAATTTCATCCAGATCATGGGAAATAAAGATGATTCCTTTACCTTGTTCGCTGAAACGCCGGCAGAGGGAATAGATGATATCGCGCCCCTGCTGGGAAAGGGCGGTTGTCGTTTCATCAACAATCAGGATTTGAGGCCGGTCGTACACCGCCCGCGCCACTTCAACAAGCTTGCGATCTTCAAAATTCAATTCATCGATCATAATTCGCGGATCGATATGCGTCACGCCGATGGCGGTCAGCGCTTTCCGGGCGGCAGCCACCATGGCCTTCCGATTAACCAGGCCGGCCTTTGCAAACATTTTTTCCTTGCCGACAAACAGATTGTCGGCCACCCTGATGCCGGAGATCGTGCCCATTTCCTGAACAATCATGGCGACGCCCTGACGCTGGGCATCGATCATGCTGGTCGGACTATAAGGCTGGCCGTTTAAATAGAGCTGACCGCTGTCGGCCGGATAAACACCGGCCAGAATGGAGCAAAGCGTGGATTTTCCGGATCCGTTTTCGCCGATCAAACCGCGGATTTCACCGGCATTCAAGGTGAAATGGACACCCTGAAGCGCTTTGGTCAGACCGAAGTTTTTGACAATTTGCTCGGCATTGATTAGTTCAGTGCTCATGTTAACGCTCCTGTGAAGTGACGGCATTGATCCGAAATCACGATTATAAAACTCAAAAACAGATTGTCTGCCAATTATACAATAATTTTTAAAATTGTGCTCTATGTCACAACATAATTGATTGTCGAAAACAGAACACCTACGGATTCTTGATCATTCAATCCAAAACAGCCATACTATAATAAAAAAGGAGAGAGGTTTTTATCATGTATTTCGTTAACGAGGGAAAAGAAAACACCGAAAAAGTCGCGGCTATTGTCGCTGATTACGTTAAGAAGAACGATATTAAACACGTTGTTGTGGCCTCGGTTTCTGGCTACACGGCCGATGTCTTCATGAAAGCCATGCCGGATGTCAAGATCACCGTTGTGACCCATGTGGTCGGTTCGATCAAGAAGGGAACGGACATGATGGGCGGGGAAAAGCGAGCCGAGCTTACGGCAAAAGGCGCCCGGATCGTAACCGCAGGTCACGCCCTGTCCGGTGTCGAACGCAGCATCAGCGCGCAATTCGGCGGTGCCTATCCAGTGGAAATCATGGCCCACACACTGCGTATGTTCGGAGCCGGCGTCAAGGTTGGCGTCGAATGCGCGACCATGGCTCTCGACAATGGCGCGATTCCCTATGAGGAGGATGTTGTTGCGGTCGGCGGCTCGCGCGGCGGCGCCGATACGGCTATCCTGATCCGACCGGGCTATTCATCGGCTATTTTTGAGACACGGATCAAAGAGATCATCTGCAAACCCTATTAGCCGAATCACAACGCAACTGAGTTTGGTCATCGTCTGTACTCAGGCACCGGCTCGTTGTAAACGTTGAGTATTGAGCCGATCATCTTAAACATACCAATGGCAAAAGTCAGCGCATTGACACCGGTTTGGCCCAATACCGCTACGCAATTGTCATAGACGGCGCCAGCGATGGGCCCCGGCTTGGCAAGAGCTGTTGCCAGATCGTAAGCCGCCATCTCTTCCGGGCTAAAATCCTGATGCGGCCGACCGGCAAGGATCGCGGTGATTTTTGCTTCCTCCAGTCCGAATTTCCGGGCAAGCTGTGTATGAGCGTACATACCATATTGCGCATTAGCCGCCGCTACCGTTACCAAGATCGCGACCTCGTGAACCGCCCCGCCCACGGCTTTGATGCTTTTGGCAATAATGGCCCGGTTGAGCGGAAAGACCATGTTGCCGATATCCGGTTCGTGGATCATGAGATTAGAGGGACCGTTCAAAGCCCCTTCTTCGTCGATCCAGACATAGGGCATGGGCTTCATGGCTTCCAGATGCAGATCATAGAATCGGCGTTGCTCTTCATTCATGTTCTTCGGCTGGATGTAGGGTAACCTTGATTCAACACGATAAGTCATCGGAATGGACCTCCTTTAATCGTAGATGGCAACAACGCGGGTCTGACCGGCGGTCGCGCCTTTGGCCTTTACCGGGAAACAAGCAACCTTGTAGCCGGTCGCGGTGGGCAGCTGATCCAAATTCCCGAGTTTTTCCATATGGACATACTCCCGATCGCGGCCGACCATGTGGCCGGGGAACAGTTCTTTGATTTCACCCCTTTTGTACGCCTGAGCCTGATAACCGAAGGATCGGTCGAAACCATAGGCGTCAATGCCGATGACTTTGACTCCTTGGTCCAGAATGAATTCGGTTGCTTCACGGCTCATGCCCGGTTGCTCTTTGAGATATTTTTCGGTATAGATCAACTTGTCATAATCGGTCCAGATCAAAACGATGTCCATGGGTTTTAATGTGTAGGCTATCTCAGCCAACGCCTGCTTGATGTCCGCGACCGTGATCAGCTCATTGGAGCCGACATGGCGAACATCAAGTCGGACACCGTCTTGAAAAAACCAGTCCAGCGGCACTTCATCGATGCCTTTTGCCGGCTTGCCCTCAACGATAGGGCCAAAATGGAACGGCGCGTCAACATGGGTTCCGCAATGGAATTGACCGGAGAAATCTTCGTGGGTCAAAGACATACTGTCATTGAAGTCGCTGGGTTTCAAGCCAAGTCTGGCGGCCATGGATTTGGCCGACTCGGTATGGCTGTGGGGAACGATACTCATGGGGAAAGGTTCGGCAAAGGCATTTTCTTCCAGGGGTACGCTTAAATCAATTAGTTTCATCTTTTCCTCCTCATGGTCGGTTTTTAACTCAACGCTTCGGCGTCGCATTTTTGATCGGCTCCGGTTGGGAACCACCTGCGATCACAGGACTTGTCTTTGTTGACATGCCCTGCGCCGATTTTTATTATACTATTATATTATTAAGCGAGGGTGAAACAATGACACGTGGCTCTTTTTCCGATCGAAGACATCTGGTTAACGGGGTTTCTATTCCCGGTCTGGGTTTTGGCACCTACAAACACGGTGTTACCTCGGCAACAACCGTCGAGATGATCCGTCACGCCGCCCAAATCGGATATCGACTTTTTGACACGGCCAGTCTCTACGCTAATGAGCGCAGTATCGGTGCCGGTCTGCGTCGGTCCGGCGTTCCCAGAGAAGAGTTGTTTGTCGTCAGCAAGGTCTGGAACCAAGATCAGGGATATGAAAGCACACTGGCCGTGATCGAGGAATCGCTGGCGGATTTGCGCATGGAGTATATTGACCTCTATTTAATCCACTGGCCGATCCCGGCCGACCATGATCATGATTGGAAAGACCTCAATCTCGCCACCTGGCGGGCCATGGAGAAATGCTATCGCGAGGGCAAGCTGCGCGCCATCGGCGTCAGCAATTTTCTCGAACATCATTTGCAGCCGTTGATGGCTGCTGCCGAAATACCGGTTATGGTCAATGAAATGGAAATGAATGTCGGATATTATCAAAGGGAAATTCACCGGTTCTGCCTTGAACAGGGTATTCAGATTGTTGCTTACAGCCCGCTCAAGGGTATTGACCGAGGCTATCCGGCGCTTGAACAACTGGCTCAAAAGTACAGCAGGACACCGGCCCAAATTGCCCTGCGCTGGCTCATCCAGCTTGGGATGATCCCGATTCCGCGCTCATACGACCGTGAGCGGATAAAGGAAAACACAGAGGTTTTTGATTTCAATTTGACTCCGGCCGAACTGGAGCTGCTTTGCTCGATTCAGGATGCCGATCGGCATCACCAGCATCCGGACAGCGCCCGGATTCGAATCGACCGATACGCAAAGCAGAAAATCTGATCGAAGGAATATTCGCAAAGGAGGGACACAAATGAACGCGATCAAATACTCGTACATGGATCATTGGTTTATGCATTCTCCTCAAGGGCTGACCAAGCCGGGTGTTCGCAGGGAATTTGTCGAATACTATATCCGACAGATCTCTGCTTTGAGCTTCAAGGGCTTGGACATTTTTTTCTTTGACATTCAAAAATATGCCAGAATGTTCGGCTCGTTCAGGAATTTTGTCAAATTTCTCCAAGATAACGGACTGGAAAAGGTGGTCGGCTTTTTTGCCTCGGCTTATGCGGATGCCAAAAGCACCAATGCGTTCTTGCCTGAATCTCATGACAATATTTATCGGCAATTCGAGCAATACTGCGCGGGCACCGAAGATACCGGCGTCGAAAACATTATCCTCATGCCGGCTCCGACCTACTACCAGTGTGAGCCTATGACCGATGAGAAAATCCGTATTTTGGCGGATCTCTGGAATCGTGTCGGCGAGATGACGCTTAATAAATTCGGCATCAAAATAACCTGCCACCATGAGTTTTGGTGCGGTCTGCGGGACGAAGACGCCATTTTGAAGTTTTATGAGTGGACCGATCCCCGCTATGTCTTTTTCTTTCTTGATACGGCGCAGCATGTCATTGCCGGCGTCGACCCCATAAAACTGTACATGAAATTGCATGATCGCACAGCCGGTTTTCATCTCAAAGATACCCACAGCATTGCCGGACCGGAAGACTACCGTACGCCGCCCGACGCCGAATTGATGGTCGAGGATGTACCGCGCTGGTTCTATGAAATCGGCACGCCCGAGGGTCTCTGTGACTTTCCTCGCCTTTATCAGTGCATCAAGGAATATGGCTACAAAGGCTGGATCAGCATTGAACATGACAAAGCCGAAATCGGAGGCGGTAATTTCTCCGAAAGCACCGCCAACGCCATGTGGTACATCACCAATGTGTTGTCCAAGATTTACAAATAGAGGGAGGCGAGCATGATGTCTGTTAAATGGGGATATTCTTTAAATGCATGGGATCACGAAGAGAATTCGGTTCGCAAGGATCGGAACGAACGCACCTTCAAAACAATCTCCGCCGCCGGCTTCACCGGAGTGGAACTGATCGTCGGTTCCGGTCGCTGGTGCCCTCTTGGCCGCCCCGGCAATATCAAATACATCTATGGTGATGCGGATGATTTTAATCGTTACCTCAAAAAAACAGTGGCCATCGATCAGCTGATCACCTGGGATTATGATCCCGGCGCCATAGCCGTCGAAGAGGACACTTTGGGCCGTGATCCCAGCGACCCGGCGCAGCACGACGGCATCGTGGAGGCCACGGAAAAATATGTGGCTTTTTTGGCCGCCGTCGACAGCAAGTTCCTCGTGGTCAGGCCAATGTTGTCCTGGTGGAAGGTCGATCCGGTTACCGAGGAAAAAATCAAAAAGGCAGCAGACTGCTGGAATAAAGTGGGCAAGATGGCCTCATCTTACGGCTTGAAAATATTGCTGCGTGTTGATTGGATGTGCGCTGCCAACAGCATGAGCGCCATCGATATTCTCATGGCCGAAACCGACCCGGCCACCGTCGGCCTTTGCATCAATACCGGCGAGCTCACCATGGTTGGGATTGATCCGATCGCCTTGTACCAAAAATATATGCCCCGCACCGGCTTGTTCCAGTTTAAGGATGTCCGGGTAACCGATACCCTGGAAGAATACAAGCAACCTTTTGCCGAGGATATCAAAAAAAATGGCGGAAAACGCAAGATCGATCGGTGGTTCTGGGAAATGGGACACAATGAAAAGCCCGGGCTGGTTGATTTTGCAGGATTGATGCGGGCCATTCGAGCCGGCGGCTATGACGGTTGGATTGTCGTGGAAAGCGACCAATCACCTGACCCCGCCGCATCGGTTCTTTACAACAGCTGGTACATCCAAAACGTATTGAACAAGGTTTGACAAAAGCAGCTTTTAAAACTTCACTGAGATGATCAAACCCCGATCATATGCGTGTGGTTGTATTTTTCACACCTACATTGGTTAGCTCGGTAATGGTTTCCGCCATATAGCGCGGAGATTTCACCATGTTGTCGTTAAGCCATTTTTGGATGACGCCGACACACCCGGTTAAAGTGAAGGCATAGATGTATTCCGCATCCTCCCGGGACGTGACGCCATTCTTGATTAAATCGTTGATGTTTTTTTCATAAGCCAGCATCAGCACCCGTTTTTGAAAGTTCAGGTCGCCGCGTTCGCTCAGCAGAAGTTTGCACAACCGCGCATTTTCCTTGATGTATTCGAAGATATGCTCAACGGTGTCGACAGGGACTGAGGGCAGTTCGTTTTTTGTATAGGCGGCGAGGTAATCGGCAATGTTATCCAGCAATTCATCCTGAATTCTTTCCATCAAATCATACTGGTCGCTGTAGTGGGCGTAAAAGGTTGCCCGATTGATGTCGGCGTCTTCACACAGCTCCTTAATTGTTATTCGCGAGATGTCTTTCTTTTCCAGCAGCTTGATAAAGCTGTCCTTGAGAACCATTTTTGTGTATCGCACTCTTCTGTCCTCGGGCTTTTTCTTCATTGGTATCCCCCCTCAATTTAATTAATTTTGTTCTTTTTTTTACACTAAACAGAATGTCTGTTTAATATCTAACATATATTATAAATCTGGTTGATGCATAAATGACTCGTTGTCATTATAATAAACATATGAGCCTTTATCAACACTATGAATGATAAAAATTAAGGGCAGAACCATATTAGGGCTTGGATCTTGGGAGGATTTGTTGTGAGCAGAGTGGCAAAGTTGATCGTCGAGCATAGAAAGATTGTATTGGCTGTATTTTTGGTGCTTGCAGCGGCCGGTGCGGTACTTTCTTTGCTTGTTTCGATCAACTATGACATGACGGATTATCTGCCCCAAGAATCACCGTCCACCGTTGCCATTTCCATAATCCAGGACGAATTTGGCGAAGACATACCCAATGCCAGAGTCATGTTGACCGGGGTCACAATACGGGAAGCCCTCGAGTACAAGGAAAAATTGTCGGCGATCCCGGGTGTCAGCAATGTAAGCTGGCTGGATGACGTGCTGGGCAAAGATTATCTCCTGTCCACGCCTGTTGAAGTTCTGGACCACACCATCAGCAAAAATTATTATTTGGACGAGAAAGCCCTGTTTAACGTGGCAATCGGAAGCGGTCAGGAGTCGACCGCCATCAAAGACATCTATGATTTGCTCGGCGATCGCGGCGCGGTGTCGGGCGATGCGGCCAACAGCAATGCCTTTCAGTCGATGACGGTTCATGAAGTTCTCAAGGCAATGGCCTTCGTGATTCCGATCATCTTTATTATCCTGGCTTTTTCGACCACGTCGTGGCTGGAGCCGGTATTGTTTATGTCTACCATTGGCGTTGCCGTGCTCATCAACATGGGAACCACAGCCTTTTTTGGCGAAATCTCATTCATTACCCAGACGGTCACTCCTATCCTGCAGCTAGCGGTTTCGATGGATTATGCCATTTTCCTCTTGCACAGCTTTAAAGAGTACCGGAAAGATCACGAGCCCAAAGAAGCGATGGTGCTGGCTATGAAACGGGCCGTGCCGACCGTTGCGGCCAGCGCCGCAACGACGGTTATCGGTTTTTTGGCCCTGATGTTTATGCGTTTCGGAATTGGTTCCGA
>JAAYNF010000008.1 GCA_012520975.1 Clostridiaceae bacterium
ATTCAATGTCGGTCGCCAAAGCCCGGAAATGCCAAGTCGGCCTTTGCAGATGCAAAAACCAGATCGGCGTGTGATAGCTGGCCGGGAAGGGATCCAACGTCAAATGAAAGCCACCGGTGTGCGGCGGGCGAAGAATATTCACTTCATACAAACGGACGTCGCCGGTGAAACCGTCAACCCGGATTCGCAGGCGATTTTCAGATGGAGCAAGGGGAATGGGTTGGGTGCCGGTCAGGTGGGTGATTTCACCGTTTTCTGCGATATGGTCGATTTGGATCCGGGCGGCTCGCCCTTCCATGGCCTCTGTTTCCAGAATCAGATGGTTTATCTCCCCTCCCACCACCAGTCCGTAATTCAGCGACTCCGGATCAAACCGGCCGGAAGGTTCGGCCGGCACACCGTCAGGGAGGGTGAGCAACAGATGGCTGAGGCGGGCCGAGGGGTTGATCAGTTGATAATTTTCGGCCGGTTGCCAATTGGCCGAGCCATCGGCTTCGGAAATCAAGAGTTGTTCCCCTTGGATACCCACCACGCCGACCCATTGATCCGGCGCAGCCAGCGGCCGGGCCGCCGCCAGAGCCGGAATCAGCTGAACTGGTGATGCAATTGCGTCCGCGGGATCGATGGCCACGTAGCAAACCCCGTCGGTCAAAGTCCTTTGATCGGCAACCTTGGCGCGCAGGGCGGCCGACCGGCCGGAAACAGTCGTCGTTGCCGAAAGCTCCCGGGAATAAATATCGAAAAGGCGCATGTCGAAGGAGGCGGCAGCATCAATCAGCGTCAGCAACGCCGCCCCATTCTTGGTGATCGGCAGGCTGAACCAGGTGGTCCGTCCCGGATTCAGATTGGTGTTAACAGGCACTCCTGCTGCCAGAACAGCAATCTCCGGGATGTTGTAGGGGTCAAGATCCAGCCATAACCCACGCCCGTCCGCGGTCTGCACCAGAAGGGAAGGCTGTCTGACACCCGGCTTCTCAACTCTGGTGTCCCATTCGATAAAATAATTGTTGCTGACGGTCGGATCATCAACAGCCACGACCTGCGAGCACCGCAGCCGGCCATCGGAATAAATCCGAAACCGGGCCTTGTCGCCGGTCAAACGGGCTTCGGCTTCCAGCGTGAACAGGCCGATCAGATCCGATCCGGCAGGCGGCCTGTCTTCGGCCAGGGTAAAGGTGCGCAGCCGGGTTGGATCGGACGGGAGCCGGATCGGTTGCCCATCTGTCAGTTCCAACAGGCTGTTCAGTGCCTCCAAGCGGCTGCCGGTGGCTAAAAGCCGGCTTTGAGCCGGTTCAAGCTGCTCCCGGGTCGCGATTTGTCCGGTCAGGACATGGTAAGCCTCGGAAAGGAAGGTTTCATCCTCCGCCTGACGCTTTAAATAAGCCGGCGCGATAAACTGACGCGACAGATAGTAGCCCGGACTGACCTGCCCGGACACGAGTCGACCGATCCATGCGTTTTCCCCGGCGGAACCGCCGAGCAACCGATCACCGCGCCGGGTCAATTGAATAGCCGTTGCCCGGTCCATGCCGCCGGACTGCTCCGCATCACGCCAAAAAATAAACCCGACGATGGCAACCAGAACCATCAGCGGTATCAAAATCAGTAGCGCCAACCCTTCGACAGAAAGGCGCGCCCGATTTGGTTGGTCCGGGTACGTAAATTCAGATTGATCGGGTTTGGTCATCACCATTGCAATTCATCCAAGGAAAGTTGAAAAGGCGGCAGGAAGGTCTCCACAAACAGCCGCACCTCCGGAAGCTCGGCCCCCAGACGATCCAGGTCGGCTTTGATGCCGTGCTGGGCTTGGCGGAATTCCCTGTTTCCGGCCTTCTCTTCGTCAATGCATTTGATATAGGCGCTGATCCGATCGGCGGCTTTGACCAATCGGTAGGTTGCGGCAACCGACGGATCATCAAGGTTCGGCAGCAGATAGGGCTCCCAGCCGGGCGCCAGATCCTCCGGCAGCATGGCGAGCAGTTTGCGGGCCGCAACCGATTCAACGGCCTGGTAAGCTTCACGGATGGTCGGATTGAAATACTTAACCGGCGTGGGCAGATC
>JAAYNF010000090.1 GCA_012520975.1 Clostridiaceae bacterium
CGCGGCGCCGCGAATGAGTACCATGGCGCCGGTTTTGGAGAAGACCGGCCGCCGGAGCAAAATGCGCATGGCCAGCGCTCGCGAACGGGAGGATGTTATCCGCCAAGGGGAGTACGCCCAGGATGACGAAACCCATGTCAAAATGAGACGGGAGCCGGCCGAATATTTGCGCGTGGCCCTGCCGGTGTTGGCGATCTTGCTGGTCGCCGGCCTGCTGATCTTTTTTGTGGTCGGTTTTATCGCCAAAAGCAACGAAACCCGCCGGATGCAGCAGGAGGCGACCGCCCGGCTGGACTGGCTGCTGTCTCAATTGGCAAGCCGGGCGGACCAGGACGAAGCCATAGGACGGCTGTTGGCCGATTACGAGAAAAATTTTGCCACCGAGGATACGACCGCGTCATCTTTATCGCCGACAACAGAACCGCCCGTAACACCTGCCGAAAGCACCGGGGAAGCGCCCCCCGAAACCTCGCGCCAAACCGAAAGCACCACAACAGCCGCCACGACGACCATTCCCACAACCGCTCCTACACAGCCTATTGACCAGCAAGCTTTGCTTGAGGCCGACGACCTTTATCGCCAAGCTGTTGCTCAGGCCGACGGGGACGTGCTGTCCGCCGGCAATTTATTGCTTGAGGCGCGGAGTCTGTTGGCGGAAATCCCGGGGGAAACCGCAGCGCCGGGGGTGCAGACCGATGCGACCGGCCTGAGCCGCCAAGTGGAAACATTAATCGGACAAATCGCCAAAAAAGCGGCCGAAGCCAATCGCAAGCTGGGCATGAATCTGTTTAATGACAAGGTCTATGAAGAAGCGCTGGACTATTTTTTGACCGGCTATGCGCTCTATCCCCGCGCCTATGGCGGCGGAGTCGCCTACTATTGCGGATTGTGCTACCAGATGCTGGGGGATTTTGCCGCAGCCAAGCCATACTATGAATTTGTCATCAGCCAATACCCGGACAGGGATATTGCCGGTTATGCCCGCAATCGTCTGAACCAGATGGGTTATTGATTCAAGGAGGATTCTTGATATGGAATACATCAGCACACGGGGCGGCACCACCAGATTTTCGGCGGCTGAAGCCATCAAGCAGGGCATCGCGCCGGATGGCGGCCTGTTGGTTCCGGTCGAGATCCCACTTTTGGAGTTGGATGAAATAACCCGTATGGCGGATCTTGATTATGCCGAGCGGGCGGTTGCCATTCTTGCGTTATATCTGACAGATTACTCACGGTCCGAGCTTACGGAGTACGTCGATTTGGCTTACAGTGAAGAACGCTTTTCCCCGGCGCCGGCGCCGCTGCTTCAGCTCAACCAGTATGTCGACCGGGAATATATTCTGGAATTATGGCACGGACCGACGGCGGCTTTCAAAGATATCGCCCTGCAGCTTTTGCCGTATCTGATGAAGGCGGCCGTCGAAAAAACCGGAGACCGCTCCCGGGTCTGTATTTTGACCGCCACATCGGGAGATACCGGAAAGGCGGCGCTGGAAGGGTTCCGGGATGTCGAGGGCACATCGGTGATTGTTTTTTATCCGGATCAGGGTGTCAGCGAAGCCCAGCGCCTGCAGATGGTCACGCAGGAAGGCGATAACTGCCATGTTTTTGCGGTATCCGGCAGCTTTGATGATGCTCAAAATGGCGTCAAGGCCATTTTCAACGACCGCGAATTGGGCCTTGAGCTGCAAGAAAAGGGGATTCTTTTATCGTCGGCCAACTCCATTAACTGGGGGCGACTGGTTCCGCAGATTGTCTATTATTTTTCCGCGTACGCCGATTTGATCAAAAGAGAAAAGGTTGAGCCCGGCGAGAAAATCAATATCGTTGTTCCGACCGGTAATTTCGGCAACATTTTGGCGGCCTGGTATGCGCACCGCATGGGACTTCCGGTCGGTAAATTGATTTGCGCGTCCAATAAAAACAGGGTGCTATCGGACTTTTTTCGCACCGGCCTTTATGATCGCCGCCGCAACTTTTTCAAAACCAATTCCCCTTCAATGGACATCCTGATTTCCAGTAATTTGGAACGGTTGCTCTTTGAGATGACCGGGCGTGACAGCCGGCGTGTCAATGACTGGATGCAACAGCTTCAGCGGGAGGGCTTTTATCAGGTCGATCCGGCTACGCTCCACAGCCTGCAGGACATTTTTGTCGGTGGCTTTGCCAATGAAGGCGGAACACTCAAAACCATCCGGGAGGTCTACGACCGCACCGACCATTTGGTGGACACACACACCGCGGTCGGATTCAACGTGTACAGCCGCTATGCCGCCCGTTCCGGAGATCAAAGCAAAACGGTCTTTGTTTCCACCGCCAGCCCGCTTAAGTTCGGCGCGGCGGTCGGGGATGCCATTTTTGGGCGAGGTTACAGCAAAGGACGGAGCGACTCCCACCTGTTGGAAGAATTGGCCGAAGAAAGCGGCCATGAAATTCCGCCGACACTCCAAGACCTGTCAAAGCGGGAGATCCGGCATTCCAAGGTCATCGATAAAGAGGACATGAAACAGACGGTCCGCGATCTTTTGGGCGGCCGGTTGGACTAAGCCGATGATTATCGATCATGGATGCTTATCAGCTCCAGGTTGTCATTGCGTTCCAGTACCCAGTCAATGGCCCATTCGGACTCAAAAAGCAGCACCGGGTTTTCTTCTCTGTCCAGCACCGGCATGGTTGTGCTGGTCATGTTAATTTTGTCTGGCTGCGGTAGTGGCCGGCGGCTTTCTTTGGGCCGGATCCAGCGGGCGTGCCGGTAATTTAATCCGGTCATACGGATGTCCACGCCATATTCCGTCTTGAGGCGGTATTCCAGAACGTCCAGCTGCAAAACACCGACAACGCCGATGATATAGGTCTCGGTGCCGATGTCCGGCTGCTTGTACAGCTGGATGGCGCCTTCCTCGGCCAGCTGTTCAATCCCTTTGAGAAATTGTTTGCGTTTCATGGAATCCTTGGGAGAGACCCGGGCGAAATTTTCCGGCGGGAAAACCGGTATGCTCTCAAAAGCAAATGTGCGGTTGCCCTCGACCAGTGTATCGCCGAGCCGGAACAGACCGGGATCGAAAATACCGATGATATCGCCGGCATAGGCGCTTTCGATCAGATTGCGATCCTGAGCCATGAATTGTTGGGGCTGCGCCAGTCGGACATTCCGATTTAAACGGATATGGCGAACCTCCATGTTTTTTTCAAAACGGCCGGAGCAAATCCGAATAAACGCCATGCGGTCCCGGTGGTCCGGATTCATGTTGGCCTGAATTTTAAAGACAAGGCCGCTGAAAAAGTTCTCATCCGGTTGGATCGGTCCTGCGGTCGACTGCCGAGCCACCGGAGGTGGCGCCATGGCCAGGAATTCGTTCAGGAACGCTTCGACGCCGAAATTGGTAACAGCACTGCCGAAAAATACCGGGGTCAACTCGCCGGCGGCCACCCGCTCCATATCCAGCTCATCACCGGCAATATCCAACAGCTCAATTTCGGCCATCAGCCGCTCCTGATAATCTTGCCCGATGAGCTCCGACAGCTTCGGGTCTTCGGTGCTGGCAACCTTGACCTTGACCATGCTGGCGCCATGATCGCCTTTTGAACCGTCAAACAGTTCGATACGATTGTGCTTTCGGTTGAAAACGCCCTTAAAATCACCATCGGTGCCGATCGGCCAATTAATGGGCACCGAGCCGATGCCAAGGACTTTCTCCAATTCGTCCATCAGGTCAAAGGGATTTTTGATGGCCCGATCCATTTTGTTGATGAAGGTAAAAATCGGGATGCGGCGTTGGCGACAGACCGTAAACAACTTGATGGTCTGCGCTTCGACGCCCTTGGCGCCATCGATCAGCATGACGGCGGCATCGGCGGCGACCAACGTCCGGTAAGTGTCCTCGGAAAAATCCTGATGTCCCGGCGTGTCCAGAATGTTGATGCAAAAACCGTTGTATTCGAACTGCATGGCCGATGAGGTAACCGAGATGCCACGCTGCTTTTCGATCTCCATCCAATCCGATGTGGCATGCCGGCTGGCTTTGCGTCCTTTGACCGTGCCTGCCAGATGAATGGCACCGCCGTAAAGCAGCAGTTTTTCGGTTATGGTTGTTTTTCCGGCATCCGGATGTGAAATGATGGCGAATGTTCTGCGGCGCGCCACCTCGGCGCCGAGGGTTGGGTTCATGAAAAGTCCTCCTGGCTGATCGGACAAAATCAGCCAAAACAGTATACCAGCTTTCATTTCGTTTGAATAGTAACCGCCATTGGCGCGCCCTGCTTCGGGTGGACAAAGATGTATTGCCGATGGTGCGCTCAAATTGACAATCGGCAGGGGAGACGGTATGATTCGGATCATCTACAAAACATATATGATATCAATAGTATGCCGGAGGTGCTTATGGCACGTATTTATAACGACATGACGGAACTGATCGGCGGAACGCCTCTGGTGAAGCTGGGTAATTATGCCCAAAAGCACAAGCTTAACGCGGAGCTTCTTGGCAAACTGGAATGCTTTAATCCGGCGGGCAGCGCCAAAGACCGCATTGCCAAATCCATGATTGAGGATGCCGAGGCCCGTGGGCTTTTGCGTCCGGGATCCACCATTATCGAGCCGACCAGCGGCAATACCGGCATCGGATTGGCGGCGGTGGCTGCCGCCCGGGGTTACCGCGTCATCCTGACCATGCCGGACACCATGAGCCTTGAGCGACGGAATCTGCTCGCGGCGTATGGTGCCGAACTGGTGTTGACCGACGGTGCTCGAGGAATGAAGGGCGCCATCGCCAAGGCCGAGGAATTGCTGGCGACAATGCCCGGCGCCGTCCTGCCCGATCAGTTTGCCAATCCGGCCAATCCGGCGGCGCACAGAGCCACCACCGGTCCGGAAATCTGGAAGGATACGGGGGGAAATCTTGATTATTTTGTGTCGGGTGTCGGTACCGGCGGTACCATTACCGGAGCCGGCGAATTCTTAAAAGGCTTAAACCCTGCCCTGCAGGTGGTTGCGGTGGAACCGGCCGACTCACCGGTTTTGTCGGAAAACAGAGGAGGTTCACACAACATACAGGGTATCGGGGCGGGTTTTGTTCCTCAGGTGCTGAACACCGGAATTTACGATGAAATCATCACGGTCACGGACGATGACGCCATCGCCGCAAGCCGTGAAATTGCCGGAAGCGAAGGACTCCTGCTGGGTATTTCTTCCGGCGCGGCACTTTGGGCGGCGACCCAAATTGCCCGGCGGCCGGCGGCGACCGGCAAGACCATTGTTGTTATTTTCCCCGACACCGGAGAGCGATATTTATCAACGTTGTCGTTTGATTAATCATGATGGGTTCTGCTATACTTTCAAAAGTCAGGAGAGTGAGCTCGTGAAAATATCGACAAAAGGACGTTACGCCCTGAGGCTGATGCTGGACTTGGCGTGCAATGATGACGGGAAACCGATCCCGATCAAAAGCATTGCCAATCGCCAAGATATATCGGATAAATATCTTGAGCAGATTATTTCGGGTCTGAGCCGGGCAGGTTTTGTCAAAAGCAGCCGGGGCGCGCAAGGCGGATACCGCTTGGCCAAAGATCCGAAAGAACTGACGGTAGGTGCGATCCTGCGTCAGATCGAAGGCAGCCTGGTTTCGGTTGCCTGTCTGGAAGACACGCCCAATCGTTGCCCCCATGCTGACACCTGCGCCACGCTGGACGTCTGGCAGGAGATCGATGATGCCGTCAGCCTGATCATTGATCGGATAACCCTAGCCGATCTGGTTGTCAAACACCACAAGAAGAAAGTGGAGCGCGCGGTGGCAATAGAGGGTGCTTGATCAAAGTCCGGCGGGGTTTCTTATTTCCCACAATCAAAGACCGTCTCGATCTGAATGGTAAATCGAGACGGTCTTTTTGTTTGCGGAGTCAGTCTTGAATGCCGGGAATTTTCGGCAGGGAGGCAAAACCTCTTTCCAGATCTTCGTCGGAGGGGATGTAGTCGGTCATTTTGCCTTCTCGGTACTGTGTGTAAGCCGACAGATCGAAATACCCGGTGCCGGTCAGGCCGAAAAGGATGGTTTTGGCTTCTCCTGTTTCTTTGCATTTAAGCGCTTCATCGATGGCCGCCCGAATGGCATGGCTGGATTCAGGCGCCGCCAAAATGGTTTCGTGCTTGGCAAACAGGGCCGCGGCTTCAAAAACGCTGGTCTGGGTGACGGCACGCGCCTCATCGAGATAGCCATCATGGTAGAGCTTGCTGAGGATCGGCGACATGCCGTGATACCGGAGACCGCCGGCATGATCGGGGGAAGGGCGGAAATCGCTGCCGAGGGTGTACATGGGTGCCAGCGGTGTGATGTGGCCGGTGTCGCAGTAGTCGTAGGCATAGCGGCCGCGGCTCATGGAGGGACAGGATGCCGGCTCGACGGCGATGAAGTAGGGATTGCCGCGACCGGTCAATTTGTCGCCCATATAGGCGCTTATCAGGCCGCCGAGATTGGATCCGCCGCCGGCGCAGCCGATCACGATATCCGGATATTCATCGATTTTTTCCATGGCGAGTTTGGCTTCCAGACCGATAACCGATTGGTGCAGCAAAACCTGATTGAGCACGGATCCGAGGACGTAACGGCAGTTCGGTGTTTTGACTGCCCGCTCAACGGCTTCCGAGATGGCGGTGCCCAAACTGCCGGTCGAATCCGGATCTTTCGCCAACATCATTTTTCCGATATCCGTGGTTGAACTCGGGCTGGCTATGATCTCGGCACCGAAGGTCTCCATAATCGACTTGCGGTACGGCTTTTGCTCGTAAGAGACTTTGACCATGAAAACCGTCAGATCAAGGCCGAAATAAGAGCAGGCCATGGCCAACGCGGTTCCCCATTGGCCGGCGCCGGTTTCGGTGGTCAGGCTGGTTATGCCCTGCTCCTTGGCATAATAAGCCTGCGCGGCGGCCGTATTGAGTTTGTGGCTGCCGGAGGTATTGTTGCCTTCGAATTTAAAGTAGATTTTGGCAGGCGTGTCAAGCACTTTCTCCAGATTGTAGGCGCGAATCAGAGGGGAGGGCCGGAAAATTTTGTAGAACTCGTGTATTTCATCCGGAATGTCAATGTATCGGTCGGTCGTATTGACTTCCTGCAGGCAAAGCTCGTGGCAAAAAATCGGAAGCAGGTCATCGAGCACAACCGGTTTCATTGTCACCGGGTGGAGGTAGGGGCCATGCTGCTGCTTCATATCGGCACGAAGGTTGTACCACTGCCGCGGAATCTCGTCTTCGGTCAGGTTAATGTGATAAGGGATCTTGCTCATATCGTTTCTCCTTTCGTTTGCACCTGTCGGTGCCCAAAAACTCGTGTTGCCTGCCATGGGCAAAAAAAACCTGCCCCTTCGATTCTGAAGGGACAGGAATACACCTGCGGTACCACCCTAATTGGCTTTGTCGACAAAGCCCACTCTGTCACGCACTCCCCATGCGTGTCCGCTGGATAACGGGCCGGCCTCCCGTTGACGCCTACTGACCGCTGATCGCGGCTTTCGGGCCACCCTCACAAGTCCATTCGATCTGATCCGTCATATGACCCTCGCACCATCGGCCACTCGCTGTGATTGGTCATCAGATTTACTTCTCTTGCTCACTGGTTTGTCATATCAGATTGTGAACAGTATAGTCAGCGCGGTTTTTTTTGTCAAGGCCTCATTTTCTCTTTCAATCAAGAAAGTTGTCCGAATTTACCCGGCCGGCTTATATTGAATTCCCGTGCCAATTCCTTTAAGCTATAGAGGAAACCGATTGAATGAAAGGTATGTTTATGCTTCTAGATGGCGGCTTGCCGGTCATTGTTATTCCGATGGGCGATCCGAACGGCATTGGTCCGGAAATCGTTGTTAAGGCTTTGGCGGACGCAACCGTCGCCGAGGTTTGTCGGCCGCTGGTCGTAGGTGATGCCTATTGCCTGGCCCGTGCCTTGAGAAGCTGTGGAACCAAGCTGATGATTCATAAGGTCGACCGATTATCGGAAGCTATCTTTCGGCCGGGTTTTCTGAACTTGGTGGACCTGGCTCATGCCGATCTTCATGAGCTGATTCCCGGAACCGTACAGGCCTTGGCCGGGCAATGCGCGATGGATTACATCCGCGCGGCGGTCGAACTGATCGCTTCGGGGCAGGCCGATGCCATGGCTACCGCTCCGATCAACAAAGAATCTTTGCGGGCCGCGGCGGTTCCCCATATCGGCCACACCGAGATCTTGGCCGACCTGACCGGAACCTGCAACCCGCTGACGCTTTTTGAGACCCATGGACTCCGCGTTTTTTTTCTCAGCCGCCATGTCAGTCTGCGTCAGGCCTGCGATTTGGTAACCCGAGAGCGCGTGCGTGACGGTATCCGGCAAAGTTGCGCCGCCCTCAAACGACTGGGTGTCCAAGAAGGGACACTGGCCGTGGCCGGGCTCAATCCCCACAGCGGCGAACACGGCTTGTTCGGTGATGAGGAAATGCTGGCCATTGCTCCGGCGGTTGCCGATTGCCAAACCGAGGGTCTGGATGTCACCGGGCCGATCAGCGCCGATTCGGTCTTTCATCTGGCCGGAATCGGCCGTTATGCGGCTGTTTTATCGCTCTATCATGACCAAGGACATATCGCGACCAAAACACTGGACTTTGAGCGAACCATCGCCCTGACGCTGGGGCTGCCTTTCCTCAGAACATCGGTGGACCACGGCACAGGGCTGGACATTGCCGGTCAGGGAACCGCCAGTCCGGTCAGCTTGATCCAAGCCATTCGCTTGGCTGCCCATTACACCCCCCTTTACTCGCGATGAGCAGACATAAGAAAAAATCGTCCCAGCCTAAGAACTGGTATCGTCTGGACAATGCCGCCAAAATTTATCCGGTTCTTATGCGTTCCCGGCATGGTGGGTATTTCCGATTGGCGGTTCTTTTGCACGAACCGGTTGACCCGGTCATCTTGCAGCAAGCGCTCGAAGCAACACTTAAGCGTTTTCCTTTTTTTGCCGTGCGACTCCGGCGGGGTTTGTTTTGGTATTATCTTGAATCCTATGACGGCATACCGAAGATCGAGCCGGATGTGCAAAATCCGATGCGCCCTTGGACCAGAAAGGAAATCAAAAAATTTCTCTTCCGCGTTCGCTACGATCAAAAGCGAATCTCGGTGGAGTTTTTTCATGCCTTGACCGACGGAAGCGGCGGGATGGTTTTTCTGAAGACGCTGGCGGCGGCCTATCTGCGTCTGCGCGGCGATTTCTGCGGTATTGGCGCCGGCGCGCTGGATATCAATCGGCCGGCTGATAGCGATGAAATGGAAGACGCCTACAAACGCTACTCGAATTTTCGGGTGGTTCATCGGCCCCGGGAAACCAAAGCATTCCATTTGCAGGGAACAATCATGCCCGGCCACTGGCTGCAGATCATCAGTGGCGTTCTGCCGTTGGATCGGGTAAAATCCGTCGCCCGTTCCTACGGAATCAGTGTCACCGAATTTCTGGCCGGCGTTTATCTGTACCAGCTATACCGGATTCAGCAACAAGGAGGCTACAATACATTGGCTCCGGTCCGGCTTTCCATACCGATTGATGTCCGTCGCTTCTATCCATCCAAAACCCTTCGAAATTTCTCGCTGTACGCCAATCCGGGCATTTTGCCGGCTTTTGGCACGTACACGCTGGAAGAGATCCTCGGGTTGGTTCATCATTTTATGCGCTATACGGTTAATGAAAAATATTTGAACGCCTTGATGTGCGCCAATGTCGGTCCCGAGCGGAGCATCCTGCTGCGCTTGGCACCGTTGCCGCTCAAAAACATGGTTATGCGCTTGGTGTATCATTTTGTCGGGGAGAGCCGATTTACCAGCTCCCTTTCCAATCTCGGCGCGGTTGATATGCCGGTGGGAATGGCCGAAGCCGTCGAGCGCTTCGAGTTTCTGCTTGGCCCTTCCCACTACAACCTCGTCAACTGCGCGGTGGTCAGCACCGGCAATCAATTGCTGGTCAGTTTCTCCAGCACGATGATCGAAACCGATCCGCAAAGGGCTTTTTTCAAAGAACTGGTGCGCATGGGCATTCCGGTTCGGGTTGAGAGCAATACATTATATCCGGAGGTTGACTGATGTCTTATTGTGTAAATTGTGGCGTTGAGCTGGATCGGTCGGAGAAAGCCTGCCCTCTGTGCGGGGTTGAGGTGTTAAATCCGCGCCAGCCTTATGATGATCAGGCGCCCCGGCCTTATCCGAAACGGTTGGATCCGATCTATGCTCGCATCAATCGTCGGTTCACCGCGGCGGTTTTGAGCATTATCCTAGCCTTTCCGGGCGTCTTTTGCCTTGCCATCAACTTTATTCTTGACGGCGTCTTGACCTGGAGTCTTTATGTGGCCGGTGCGCTGGCCCTTGTCTGGGTTTTTCTGGTTCCTTATTTTCTATATTCGAAACCGACGGTGATCAAGATTTTTTTGCCCGGTGTTCCGGCTATTTCTCTCTACTTGCTGTTAATCGCCAAACTTCAAGGCAATGACAGCTGGTTTCTGACGCTGGCCATGCCGATGGTTATTGTGACCTGTGGTCTGATCTTTCTCAACATTGTCTTGATTAATGCCGGAAAGATTTCCGGATTTGCCATCCCGGCTGCGATTTTGGTCTCGGCCGGCCTGCTGACGACGGGCATCGAATTGATTATCAACTTTGACCTGACCGGCCGGTTGCAGCTCGGCTGGTCATTATTCGTTCTGATTCCCACCGTGGCCATTGCGGCTTTTTTCCTGGCCGCGGCTCGGCGTCAGTCCATTCGCGAAGAAATCCGCAAACGGCTTCATCTCTGATAATTGCCAAGAATTGGGTAAATTGCACAAAAAAGAAGCCGGGATCTTCAGACATTATTGCCAAATCGCTACAAAACCCCGTAGAATTGTTGACTTGCGTTTGGACATGTCAGTATAATATCCCTAAGCTGTTCCAAACGGATCGGTTCTATAAGTTTGTTATGGAGGGACCATGTCCAGACATTTGCCGACGACCCGCCGGTTTCGAGTTTTCCTGGCGGTCGTTCCGCTTTCTCTGATTATTGCCATACCGGTGCTCAGTCAGCCGCTCGGCTTGTCCGATGCTTGGCGCGACTCTTCAACACAGCCGAAGAGCCAAATCCAATCTACCGCGTCGTCGGCCGATCCGGAATCTCAATTGGATACCCAACCGCTTCTGCCGGAGCCTTCCGAGGTTCGACCTCCTGTTGACGCACCTGTGGAGACCGGTGTTTTCTTTGATGAAATGGGCGATCTTCACGACCTTCTGATCACCCGTGGCAAGAATCCTATTCTGACTCCGAAGTTGCCTTTGGCGGCCGGAGATGACGGTGTCGAGGAAGATGAAGAAGAGGAAGATGAAGATGACGCTGTCATTTTTGAAAAACCAAACGGAATTTTGGTTGAGCAAATTATTTTCGAAGATGTTCATTACAACCTTTATATTACCGCCGGTCCGCTGAATATTCGTTCGGGTCCATCAAAAAACTTTGCCAGTCTCGGTCGCTTGTCGATGGGGGACAAGGTTGTTTGCACGGGTGCCAGCCAAGAGTGGATGCGCATTGACTACGATGGACGTGACGCTTATGTCTATGCCGAGTTCACCAGCAAGAACATGGTTTTTCAGGACATCAAGCAAACGGTTTATGTCGATGTCAGCACTTTGAATCTGCGCAAAGGACCCTCGACCGACACCGCGGTGATTACCAAGCTTAGCCGCCATACCCGTTTGACCCGGACGGGCATCGGCGATGGCTGGTCCAGAGTTAAAACATCATCCGGACAGGTGGGATATGTTTATTCAGAGTATCTGACCCGCAAGGAACCGCCTACCGCCGCCGGAACAACATACAGCGGCAGCCGTGGGACGGTTGTGGACTTGGCCATGAAGGCTAAAGGCGTCCGATATGTGTTTGGCGGTGCAAGCATGAGCGGGTTTGATTGCTCCGGTCTGGTTTACTGGATCTACCGCCAGATCGGCATTACTCTTCCCCGAACATCCTATGGTTACGGCAAGGTGGGTTCTTCTGTTTCCTACAGCAATATGAAGCCCGGCGATATTATTTGCATTGACCATCGTAAAGACGGGGTAACCTCAATCACGCACTTGGGCATCTATATCGGCAATGGTTATATGATGCACGCTTCCTCGTCCAACCGCAAGGTGGTTCAGGTGCGTGTCAGTGCCTATATGTCCAGAAATCCCAAATACAAGCTGGTCACCATCCGCCGGGTGCTCAAGTGAATCCACACGGCTTCAACCGCTGATCAAACGCCGTCCTGTTCCGAAAATCTGATGAAAGGGACGGCGTTTTGCATGGGAAAAGAAAAATTCCCTTGAGGATTTCGGCGACATATGCCTATAATGTATACTTGCATATGAAATGGATCGAATCAAACGCGGTCATTTCAATCGAGATCAAGGAAGGGACGTGCACGACAATCTATGGCTAAACGATCCTTTATGAAAAGCAGGACTCAGGCCAAACCACGGACATTTTTCATTGTTGCCGGTATTATTTTGGTCTGCCTGATTCTGGCGATAACCGGCCTCCGGATCCCTATTCCGGGTAAATCCGAGTATTTGCAGCTACACAGCGTGTCACAAATTCGATTTGGCATCGATATTGTGGGTGGCGTTGACGCGGTTTTCGCGCCCAAGGATTATGAGGGCGTGCCCACCGCCACGGACTTGGCGGCCGCCCGTTCGATTATTGAACTGCGTATGGATAATCTGTCCATTCTGGATCGTGATGTAACGGTCGATGAAACCAACGGTCGGATTATTGTTCGCTATCCTTGGAAATCGGATGAAACAGATTTTGATCCGGCCAAGGCTCTGGATGAACTGGGCGAAATGGCCTTGCTTACGTTTAAGGAGCCTGACGGCACCGTGGTATTGACCGGCGCCGATGTTGTCAAAAGCGCCGCGGTTTTTGATCAAAACAACCAACCTGCCGTCAGTCTCGAATTCAAGCCGGAAGGCGCAGCCCGTTTTGCCGAAGCGACGGCCAGGCTGATCAATCAACCGATCACCATTTCCATGGATGAAACCGAAATTTCCGCACCGGTTGTACGCACGGCAATCGAGGACGGCAACGCCATTATCAGTGACATAGGATCCGTTGAAAAAGCCATCGCCTTGGCGGAAAAAATTAATGCCGGCGCACTGCCTTTTGCTCTTGAGGCGATCAGCAGCAGTTCGATCAGCCCGACGATGGGAATCGGCGCGCTCAACGTCATGACTTTGGCCGGACTGGTTGCGTTTATTCTGATTTGTCTTTTCATGCTTCTGTATTATCGGTTGCCGGGCTTTATTGCCTGCTGGTCGCTGCTGGGACAGGTCGTCGGAATTCTTCTTGCCATCTCGATCCCGCAACAGACGCTGACATTGCAAGGAATTGCCGGTGTTATTCTTTCTATCGGTATGGGTGTGGACGCCAACGTCATCATTTCAGAGCGCATTAAAGAGGAATTACGCGAGGGCGCCAGCCTGACCGTTGCGCTGACCAATGGCTTTGATCGTGCCCTTTCCTCGGTCATCGACGGCAATGTCACCGTGGCCATTGCCGCGATCGTTCTCATGATTTTCGGTTCCGGGTCCATGCTCTCCTTTGGCTACTCGCTGTTGGTTGGCGTTATCCTCAATGGTCTGACCGGCGTTGTTGCCTCGCGGGTGATGATCGGTTCACTCAGCCAGTTCAAGCCTCTTCGCAATCCCTGGCTTTATGGTGCAAGGAGGGTGAAGGCCAATGTTTAAGTTTTATAAGAACCGCAAGAAGTTTTTTGCCATCTCATGCCTGCTGCTGTTGATCGGCGTGCTGGCAATAATCTTTAATGGCATTAAACTCGATATTACCTTTAAAGGCGGCAGCATTCTCAAATATTCCTTTACCGGCCAGATTGATTTGGCCAAAGCCGAATCCGCCATTAGTAAGGCCATCGGCATTGATGTCACCTGTCAGGAAACCCACGCGTTGGGCAGCGATGAACGCAATCTGGTGATCAATGTTGCCGGTGACGAGGCTCTGACCCCGGATCAACAAATTGCCCTGCAGCAAGCCCTTGAAACAACCTTTCCCGACACCACTTTCAAGTATGGCAATGCGCTGATGGTTAATCCTTTCATTGGTCGTGAACTTTTTACCAAAGGTTTGTGGGCGATTTTAATCACCTCGGTGCTGATCGTAGCCTATGTCTGGTTCAGCTTCCGCAGCATGTCCGGACCTTCCGCCGGCGTTATGGCTCTGGTGGCGCTTTTCCACGATGTCGTGGTTGCCTTTTTTGTTTTTGTAATCTGCAGGATCCCGATCAACGAATCTCTGGTGGCCGTTGTCCTGTCCATCTTGGGTTTCTCGATCAACGATACCATTGTCATCTACGACCGGATTCGTGAAAATGAACGGCTGACCGCCAAAAAGATGCCGCTGGCGGACCTGGTTGACCTGTCGATCAACCAATCCCTTTCCCGTTCCATCAATACCAGCCTTTGCACTTTTGGCGCCGTAACGGTGGCGTATATCTTTTCGGTTATTTACGATATCCCAAGCATCCAGCATTTTGCGCTGCCCATGATGATCGGCCTGATCAGCGGCGCTTACTCTTCCATCGCATTGGCCGGGCCGCTCTGGGTTATGTGGAAGACACGCAAAGGCCGCAGCGGCTACGAGGGCAGGTAAAAAAGAGATATGCCGGCAACCCAAAAGGGCCGCCCAACCGACCGTTTTGTCGGCAGGGCGGCCCTTGGCATAGGCCTTTTGATTATTTAATCGATTTTGGCGATGACATTCGGATTGCGAGCCGGCCGCTCTCCCGGATCTTCGCTGGCGTATCCAATGGCCAATCCGTACAAAGGTTCATAACCTTCCGGAACTTGCAGCTCTTTCAAGAGAGCCTTGCCGCCGGGAGCCAATAAAGCCGGCTTAAAACCGGCCAGATAGCAACTGCCCAAGCCCAGAGAACAGGCAGCGATGGCCATATTTTCCACGGCATTGGCACAATCGGCCGCGGCCATTGATGCATCCTTGCGGCCGGAAACGAAAATGACAAGAGGCGCGCCGCGGAAACTGTCAAAGTTGGGATCCGAGGCGGCCTGTCTGGCCATGGGTTCGGCACTTTCGCTCATAATTTGCTTGTTGGCCGCAGAAATACGGTTTAGCAGGTCCCGACTGTTGACAACCGAGAAAAACCAAGGTTGGAGGTTTCTGCCGGTGGGAGCAGCCAGCGCGCATTCCAGCAGCAGATCGATTTTTTCCGACTCGACAGGCCTGCTGTCATAAGCACGAACACTGCGCCGGGCTAAAATTGTTTTAATGGTTTCATTCATGGGTTTATTCCACCTTTCTTTAATTTGTAATCGATTTCCTTCTATTTGTATTTTACACGATAATGTGATATTTTCAAGTCAGTCAGAACAGGAGGGATCATATTGGCGACGATCAGCGAGGTCGCAGCCAAGGCCAACGTGTCCGTGGCTACGGTATCACGGGTGCTCAACGGAAGTTGCAAAGTCAGCGAGGAGCGTCGCCGCCGGGTTTTGCAGGCGGTCGAGGAGCTGCAATACGAGCCCAACCTTGTTGGCCGTATGTTGCGCAAATCGGAAACACGGACGCTCTTGGTTGTTTTTTCCATCATGCTGCCGGATTTAATCCGCGGAATCAAAGATGCCGCCGCCGCTGCCGGGTATGAAGTGATCCTTCAATACAGTCCGGGACCGGATACCGATGCGTCACAGTTCGCCATGTTGTATCGCGGAATGGCGGACGGGGCGATTTTGCCGGAAATTCAAATCGACCGCACCCTGCTTGCGTCGCTTTATGATCATTTTACAATCGTTCAGTGCGGCGAAACAACCAATGATCCCCAAGCGCACGTGGTGGCGGTCAATAACGAGGAGATTGCCTGCCAAATGACGCGTTATCTGATTGAACAGGGCAGGAAACGTATCGCCACGGTCGGGATCGGTGATTGCCAAGGTAATCCGGCGTATTTTTCTCGTGAACGAAGGGAAGGGGCGCGTCGAGCGCTTGCCGAAATCGGAATCCCCCTTGATCGACAGTTGCATCTTGATGTTCAGACCGGCTACCGTGGCGGAGCCGAGGCCGCCGACTACTTTCTGTCTTTGCCCGAGCGCCCGGATGCTATTTTTTGCTTTCAGGATACCGTGGCGGTCGGCTGTATGCAGTCGTTGCGTCGCCAAGGTGTGGCGGTGCCGGAAGACATCGCTGTTGCCGGCTTTGACGATTTGGAGATTTGCCGGTTCATCGATCCGCCTCTGACTTCGGTTAAACAGCCGTTTTACGAGATCGGTCGGGAAGCCGTACGGACTTGGATGATCATTCATCACGATCAGCCCAAGCGGTCGATCGGTCGCCAAGTACGTCTGGCGGCGCGACTTGTGTTGCGTGAATCCACCGGTGGTTCCCCGGTCGTGGTTGATTGATTTTGTTGAAACCGTTTACATTTTGCTTTGACATCCCGGTTCCTGCCTGTTATAACAGGTGTGATGATTCGTCGTGATGAGGTTTTTATGCAAAAATTGTGGAGCAGACATTTCATCATCGCCTTTTTGATCAGCCTGTCTGTTATGCTGGGTCACTATATGTTGACCACTTCACTGCCTGCCTTTTTAACCGGCATTGGCGGGTCGGCCGCCGACGCCGGTTTACTGGGCGGTGTTTTCACGCTTGCCTCGCTGCTTTCAAGACCCTTCGTGGGTAAAATAATCGACCGTCGCGGTCGGCGTGTGGTTCTGGTTGCCGGTGTGGTGATCATCCTGCTGTCCACGGTCATCTATCCGTTTCTGGCGATTGTGCCGCTACTGATCCTTTTGCGAATTTTTCATGGTTGCGGCTACAGCGCTTCCACAACCGCCCTAAACACTGCGGTGGCGGATATTGTTCCCCGCTCACGGCTTTCGGAAGGAGTGGCCTACATTGGTATAGCCGGGACGATCGCCACGGCATTTGGCCCCTTTATCGGTCTTGGCTTGGCCGCACAAAGCTTTTCTGCTTTCTTTACCGTGTTGGCCTTGCTCGGTCTGTTCAGCCTTGGCGGCGCCGGTCTGATGAATTATGAAAAGGTTTTGCCGGCCGGGCCCGGCCAATCTGTCAAGGGCAAGCTTTTCGAAAAATCAGCATTACCTGTAGCCATTGTTTATTTAATAATGGCACTTCCGCTGGAGGCCATGATGATTTTTATTGCCGGTTATGGCACTGAACGCGGCTTTCAGCAAATCAGCTTGTTTTATCCCGTTCACGCACTGGCCATGGTTTTGTCACGGTTGCTGCTGGGTCGGCTGGTCGATCGGACCGGACCCAATCGGATCATGTTGTCCGCTATGCTGCTGGGAGTGTTTTCCCTTGCTTTCTTGGCATTTGCCAAAACCGATGGGCAGATGATTATTGCGGCTTTCATTTTCGGCATTCCGATGGGAATTTCGATCACAATCCTGCAAGCCATCTTGGTCCGGACCAGCCCGCATGAAAGCTTGGGCGCAGCCAACGCCACCATGATGGCTTTTGCCGATATCGGTTTTGGCCTTGGAGCCATTATCATGGGTTATGTGATTGAGTTTTTCGGTTTTAAGGTTTTCTTTTTACTGGCCGCCGGGTGTTTTTCGATTTCCCTGCTGGCTTATATTGCGTTGCTCTGGATCAAAATGCATCGGGCGGAAGCCGCGGGGCCTGTTACACCGTCGGATTCCTGATGCGTGCAAATTGATGGGCGTTGATCAACCGGAGATCAAGGAGGCGTTCCGCCATGAACGAGGAAATGCAAAAAATCGCCGCAAAGATAATCAACGGTGAAACCGTAATGGGCATCGAGCTTGGCTCAACACGGATAAAAGCCGTTTTGACCGACCTTGACGGCTGCCCGATCGCCGCCGGAAACCATGATTGGGAAAATGATTTTGCCCATGGTTACTGGACCTATTCTCTTGAGGCGGCCTGGGAGGGTGTGCAGGCAGGTTTCAAAAACTTGGCTGATCATGTCTACTCCTCGTTTGGCGTCCGGCTGACTCAGGTGGGAGCCATTGGGATCAGCGCCATGATGCACGGATATTTGGCTTTTGATGCCCACGACCGGTTGCTTGTGCCTTTCCGCACTTGGCGGAACAGCACGACCGAACCGGCATCCCAACGATTAACCGAACTTTTGAATTATCCGATTCCGCAGCGTTGGAGCATTGCCCATTTATATCAAGGAATTTTGGATGGTGAACCCCATCTCCCGGATGTCGCTTATCTGACCACCCTTGCGGGATATGTCCACTGGCGGTTGACCGGTCGAAAGGTTTTGGGCATCGGCGATGCATCCGGCATGTTTCCGATCGATCTGGAAACCGCCGATTTTAACCGGCGACTGATGGATTTATTCAACCGGGAAATCCGGCCTCGAAATTTACCGTGGCGGCTGGAATCCCTATTACCCAAGGTGCTGAAAGCCGGCGAAGAGGCCGGATTCTTAACCCCGGCCGGTGCCCTGTTGCTGGATCCTTCCGGTGGACTTCAAGCCGGGATTCCTTTTTGCCCGCCGGAGGGCGACGCCGGAACCGGCATGGTCGCGACCAACAGCGTTGCTCCTCGGACAGGCAACGTTTCGGCCGGCACATCGGTTTTTGCCATGATCGTTCTTGAAGGTGATTTGTCCAAAGCCTACAGCGAAATCGATCTTGTCACCACCCCCACCGGCCGGCTGGTGGCCATGGTCCATGCCAACAACTGCACCTCCGATTATGATGCCTGGTTGAGCTTGTTCGGCGAGGTTGCCCTGGAATTTGGACTTGAGGTCAACAAGGCCGGGTTGTACGACACGCTTTTACGAAAGTCCCTTGAGGCCGATCCGGATGGCGGCGGCTTGCTGTCCTACGGCTATGTTTCCGGTGAACACATTACGCGTGTTTCCGAAGGCCGGCCGCTGTTTGTCCGTCCGCCCGGCAGCCGGTTTAATTTGGCCAACTTCATGCGCACCAATCTGTTTTCGTCGCTGGGCGCGCTGAAAATCGGGCTGGATATTTTGGCTCAAAATGAGGGGGTTAAACTGGACGAAATTCATGGCCACGGCGGTTTTTTTAAAACCAGAGAAGTCGGTCAGCGGCTGATGGCCGCCGCGGTCAACGTTCCGGTATCCATCTTGGAAACAGCCGGCGAGGGGGGTGCTTGGGGTGCATCCATTCTGGCGGGTTATTGGGTTAAAAAAGCCCAATGGGGCACCCTGGATGAGTATCTCGAGCACGTGGTATTTCAAAACCGGAAAAAAACGACCGTCGCACCGAACCCGGCGGATGTTGCAGGTTTTGACACCTTTATGAAACGATATGTTGCCGGTTTGCCGGTCGTACAGACGGCGGTTGAACATCTGGCTGAACAAAACAAGACCGATTTCGGAGGCGATTATGAAAAAGATTGACCAATATGCGTTTTGGTTTATTGTTGGCTCGCAGGATCTTTACGGCGCGGAGGTGATTGCCAAGGTTACGGATCACGCCCAAGAAATAGCCCAAGCTCTCGATGCTTCACCCCGGATTCCCTGTCGGGTGCTGTACAAGGCTGTGGGAACTTCGCCTGATGCCATCACTCAAATTATTAGAGCCGCCAATCATGACGACAATTGCGCCGGCATCATTACCTGGATGCATACATTCAGTCCCAGCAAGATGTGGATCAACGGCTTGGGACGACTGCAGAAACCCTACTGTCATCTTCACACTCAACACAACCGGAACATTCCGGACCAAGCCATCGATATGGATTTTATGAATTTGAATCAGGCGGCACACGGCGACCGGGAGCACGGCTTTATCGCGGCTCGCATGGGTTTGCCGCGCAAAATTGTCGTTGGGTTCTGGCAGGACGAAAGGGTCCACCGGCAACTGGGAGGTTGGATGCGCAGCGCGGTCGGCGCCCAGCTTTGCCGTGAACTCAAGGTGGTTCGTTTTGGCGACAACATGCGTCAGGTTGCCGTGACCGAAGGGGACAAGGTGGAAGCCCAGATCAAGCTCGGCTGGCAGGTCAACACCTGGCCGGTGGGTGACTTGGTCAGCCAGATCGATCAGGTGCCGGATCAGGATGTGGATGACCTGCTCGATGAATACAAACGGACTTATACCATGGCCACGGACAATCTGGAGGTGGTTCGCTACCAGGCCCGGGTGGAAATAGGCATACGTCGGATTTTGCAAAAAGAAGGCGCTCAAGCCTACACGAATACATTTGAAGATCTTTATGGGATGGAGCAATTGCCCGGTCTGGCCAGTCAACATCTGATGAGTCAAGGCTACGGCTATGGCGGCGAAGGCGATTGGAAGGTTGCCGCCCTGACCAGAATCGTCAAGGGCATGACCGAAGGGCTGCCGGGAGGATCCGGATTTATGGAGGACTACACCTATGATCTGGAACCGGGCAACGAGCTTTCCCTTGGTGCACATATGCTGGAGGTCTGTCCTTCACTGGCCGGCGATCGGCCGCGCATTGAGGTTCATCCCCTCGGGATCGGCGGCAAGTCTGATCCGGCCCGACTGGTTTTTTCTGGGGCGGCCGGCCCGGCCTTGTTGATCTCGCTGATCGATATGGGCGGACGTTTCCGCCTGATCCTGCACGAAGTCGAGGCCGTTCAGCCCATCTACGCGATGCCCAATCTGCCGGTCGCCCGGGTTATGTGGAAGCCGAAACCGGACCTGATGACCGGCGCGCATGCCTGGATTTTGGCCGGTGGCGCCCACCATTCGGTCATGTCCTTTGCCGCTACGCCGGAGATGCTCAAGGACTGGGCCGAAATCATGGGCATCGAAGTGGTGCACATTAACCATGAGACCACCATCGATGGCTTGAAAAAAGACCTGTTTTTAGCCGATTTGGCTTGGAAGCTTCGCTGAGATTAAAGTCGGTGGTACCAATGGCGGCAATCAGCCCAGCTTGAGATCACCGGCACGGATCCAGCCGATTTTCCGCAGGACAAGACCGAACAACCAGGTCAGGATGGCCGGTAAAATAAAGAGAATCAGTGCAAATCCCAACCAATCCATGGCGGTGATGGCGGCTTTGGTTCCGGTTGCAATGGAATCAACCCATCCGGAATAGACTCCGATCGGACCGACCATGCCGCAGGTACCCATGCCGGAGGCAACCGCCGGTCCGTTTTGTTCCAAGCGAAACACCGTCGTGGCGATTGGGCCTGTGATCGCCGACGTTAGGATCGCCGGAATCCAAATTTTCGGATTTTTGACAATATTGCCCATTTGGAGCATGGAGGTGCCCAAGCCTTGGGATATTAGCCCGCCCCAGCGATTTTCGCGAAAGGACATGACGGCAAATCCGACCATTTGGGCGCAACAACCGGCCAGCGCCGCACCGCCGGCCAATCCGGTCAGAGAAAGCGCTGCGCAGATGGCGGCGCTGGATATGGGCAGCGTCAAGGCGATGCCGACAATCACCGAGACCAGAATGCCCATCAGGAAAGGCTGCAATTCGGTTGCCCACATGATCAGCCGGCCGACCTGCGAGGCCGCGGATCCGATTGCCGGTGCCCACCAAGCCGACAAGGCGACGCCGATCACAATGGTTACAAGGGGTGTCACCAAGATATCCACTTTGGTCTCTTTGGAAACCACTTTGCCGGCCTCTGCGGCAATGATGGCGATAATCAAGACAGCCAGAGGGCCGCCGGCTCCCCCCAGCACATTGGAAGCATATCCCACCGCGGTCAAGGAAAAAAGAACCATGGGCGGTGACTGCAGAGCATGGCCGATGGCGATCGCCATTGCCGGTCCGGCCATGGCCGCGGCATAACCGCCGATCGTATTGAAAAAGTCAAGCCCGGTCTGCGTGCCTATGGTGTTCAGGATGGTCCCGATCAAAAGAGAGCAGAACAATCCTTGCGCCATGGCGCCCATAGCTTCAACGCCATATCGCCGAGGCGTGATCACAATGTTTTTGCGCTGCATAAATTGCTTGATTTTATCCATTTTTTTCTCCTTGACTCCGGGTTATTTAAGATTCCTCAAGGCCGAAGCGGCTTCACGATCAAGGACCACGACAGCTTTTCCGGTGTAAAGCTGGATGGCCGAGGCCGTCACCGCGCTTGTGACCGGTCCTTGCAACGCTTTGGCGATGATGCCGGCCTTTTTGCTGCCGTTGGCGATCATGATCAGGTTTCTGGCTTCCAATATTGTGCCGATACCCATTGTAATGGCCTGAGTCGGCATCTGTTCGCGGGGAATCCCGGCCTTGCGATAAAAGGCTTCATAGTTGTCATCCAATGTCTGGGCGGTCAGATTTTCCACTCGTGTTCGAGACGAAAGCGAAGCGCCGGGCTCATTGAACCCCCAGTGCCCATCGCCGCCGATCCCTAAAATTTGCAGGTCAATACCACCGGCTTTGCTGATCTCCTGCTCGTATGCGGCGCAAAAGGCGTCAGGATCTTTGGCCAAGCCATCCGGGATATGGATGTTTTCTTCTTTCACATTAATATGGCGGAATAATTCTTCGTACATAAAACGCGCGTAGCTTTGGTCCTGATCGTAGGGCTTGGACATGTCTCTGCCGATTCCGAGATATTCGTCCAGATTGAAAGCCCGGATACCGGAAAAATCCAATCCGGCCTTGTGCAGGCGGATTAGCTCCTGATATGTGCCCACCGGAGTTCTGCCGGTGGCAAAGCCGATCACGCAATCAGGCTTCCGACGAACCAGATCGGCAACCATTTCGGCGGTATAAAGACTCATTTCCTGGTAATTTTCCTTAACAATAATTTCCATGTAAAGGCACCTTTCTTGATTCAAAGATTGGAAGATCATAAAGGTTATTTTAACAAGTCAGCAGCAAAAACGCTATTATTTCAAGATATTTTTCCGGACTTCTATTTTACCCCGGTTATCTGATAGAATAAGTGCAATGAATTAAATTTTCAAGGAGATCAGTATGCATTTGAAAAAAATTGTTCCC
>JAAYNF010000009.1 GCA_012520975.1 Clostridiaceae bacterium
AAAAACATTCATCCGGACAGGCCCAGCACATGGGCATTGGGATCACCCCCGCTTGCGCGGGAAAAACTCGATTCATGGAAGCAGCGAAAGCCACCAAGTAGGATCACCCCCGCTTGCGCGGGAAAAACACCTTTCGGAAGCGGTCAAGCTGCGGCGTGTAGGGATCACCCCCGCTTGCGCGGGAAAAACGTGCCATTTTCGTCAATATCAGTATTAGCCGCAGGATCACCCCCGCTTGCGCGGGAAAAACCTTCCGGACCAGTGCATAGGGTTCTTGAGTTTGGGATCACCCCCGCTTGCGCGGGAAAAACACTAATAAGATCCCCTAGAATGCTCGCTTTTTCTCCATCAAATCTTGAAATTTATTTACTTTAGTCGACAGTTGAGCAATAAGCAGTGCATCTTGAAGTGCCCTATGGGGTACTTTCTCTAATATCCCATAACCTTTTAAAGCAGTTTCCAACTTGTAGTCTTGCAAAAACATTTTTTCCCTTTTGACATATTGTACCAAATCATAGCATGTGTTTTTTAGCTTTTGACGATTCGCTCTCTCAAGCGCTCGATTTATAAAGCGGATATCAAAATCTACACCATAGCCTATCAGGATATCTTTACCGATAAAATTCAGAAATTGTTCCAAAGCATCGTCTAAAGGTACACCTGTTTCCCTTAACATACTTTCTGTGATTCCGGTTAGTTCTACTATAGCATCTGGAAGCTTCTTTTCATAATAGATCAGGCAACTAAACTCTTTTCTTCTTTCACCATCGATTCTAACTGCACCCAACTCCAGAATGGTGTGATTATTTTCATCTAAACCATCGGTTTCAATATCAATAACGATATACGGTATCGATGATGCTTTTTTCGCCGGCTTGGTGCCTGAAAATTTTCTGGCATTTCTAAACTTCGAGGCATTGCTGAAGTCCATTTCCCCCTTATGCAACATTTCCTTACAAATGGGCAATAACACCAAGGGAATACCATCGCAGTCAATATTTTCACGCTCAGTATTCCATGTCACAAATTGATAACCGATTTCGTTTCTATAAGCATAACTCATAGTAGCTTCACCGTCTCCTACAGTTTCTGTAATGCGGATCCACAGCTTTTCTCGGATACGTGCATTAAAGTTTCCGATGTAAACGCCGGTAGCAATTTCTTGCATCCATTTCGTCAAATCTCCACGCAGAGAAGGTGTCGATTTTTTAAGTGTAATTACAGTAAACGGCATTTAAAAGTCCTCGCTATAATTGACGCCGTATTGAACAAGTCGCTCTCTATCATCCCATAAAGCAATAGTATCGATAAACAATTCTTCATCAGCCGACATATCCATCAAATATTGAACGTCCTGAACGATGCGTCTCATGATTTTACCGTCAACACATTTATCCCGCATTCTTTGCCTGGCAATACGTCCAATATCGTCCTCTGGTCCTGTTTCCGAGGCAATTTCAAAAGCAAGCGGGATCGTATATTCCACCTTATATAAATCTGCAATATCATATATAAAAGATTTGTCGTGACCGGTATGGATAAATCCAAGACCGGGCGACATGCCAATCGCGACAATTACACTGTGCACAATGCCATAGAGAGCAACATTGGCAGCAGATAAAGCCTGATTGACAGGTGTTCCCGATTCAAAATCCTCCGGATTGTATTCTCGCTTGTCCCAATATACGTTATGTTTTCTTGAATAAACGCGATACGCCCTTCGAATCCTAGCGCCTTCCCGTCCACGCAATTGTTGCATCGTTAAAGTTGATACATCTTCATCCGGAAAGCGCAACTGATACATTTTGCGTGCAACCGCAAGTCGAGAACGTGTATTGGAGACAAGCTTTGCCTGTTTCTCTAAAAATCGCGTAGAATGCGCTAGCGATCTCCCATGAGCATAATAACGAACGCCACGCTCGCCGACCCACAATATTCCGGTACCGGTGTCACCAATAAGTTCAACGGCTCTATGGCTGATATCTGTACCAGGACCTAAAAGCAACACCCCAACCATTGCCGCCGGAATGCGGACAATTCCCCTCTGATCAGTAACTGTAATGGCACTGTCCTGCCGATTTATCTTCGCGTGCTCGATATAAATAAAGGTTACACGATCATCTATGTGTGGTAGCTCCGTGAGTTCAGTTTTCTTTGCACCACTTTTCTTTTTAGCCATTATTTACCTTCTGGAATAATTGTCATCATGCCGAAACCGTAAGCCTTTTTCTTCCCAAAGCCCTCCGTCAATGTTTTAATAAATTGATTTTTATCAGTGATTGTTAGAATTCCTTCGTAAGTTACCTTGCTCAATTGAATGGTTTTTTCATCTGCTTTTTTAAAGGATTCATAGCTACGCTCAACAATTGAAAAATCGTTTTTATTCAACGTAAATCCATTTTTTTCAGCTCGATCCAGTAAAAATTGCATCTGATGTTTAAGAGTCACATGCGGCTTTGTTCGTCCACGAGTACTTGTTTCGTCTTTTATGGAAATCACAGGATTGAGCGTAACCCTAAAACGAACCTTCATCCCCTCTTTTATAGCATTTAAAAAAGCATCATAAGACTTGGTGCTAGCACTTTCCGATACGCCGTATCGTTCCAAAAGTTTCAGATCCGGTTTAGATTGACTTACAACAAGAAGATAATACTTCCCATTTAATTTATCAATACGCCATAACTTACGTGTTCTGGGTTTTTGATTTAACTCATCTGGAAAGCTTTGCTCTACCCAATTATGGAAAGCCCCCAAATGGCTAAGATCACGTAATTTTTGACGATCTTGAGTGTTGATTTCAACTCGAGACAAATACATTTCAACCTCCCAATGCATCAAATGCGTCGTGCTCCGTCGAGATGTATGGTTTTGGAACGGTCACTTCAATTTTGAGTTCCGAACGGAATCCGAATTGACGATTCTCTTGCGAAAACGAAATGACGTAGTCTTTGCGCATGCCAGACTGCACACCTTCGGCTCCTAAATCAGAATCAGAATAAACGCTCAAGCGATTTGAGTGGGATCTTTGGTAAGCTTCACGCGCTTGCCAAGGACAACTGCTAAGTGCTGCAATGACATCTGTATTATAGATTCCCAAGAAGAAGTCCGCCGTGGGCGGCAACGATCTCCTTCCCATAAAGGGTTGGAAATAGGGCTTTTGGAGTCCTTCTACGATTTTATCGATAAATGCATCATCTTTCTGACCTATCGCTACAACAAAAACCGCATCTTCAAGATAATAACGGTTGGTTACATAAGTCCTTTCAAAAACACCATTGTTTTTATATTTTACAGCGGTATGATAGTCCCTTAGAAGTTGACCACTTTGATCTATGCGCACAGCAAAGTCGAGACAGTTGAGCACCTGAATTTTTGTGTCATCATCTCTACGAAAACCCATACTTGCCGCAATAATACCGATGACGGCGCTTTTTGATGGATATAAGTCTGTGTGACGCGTTTCAAAATGCGAGCGCGTTCCCCAAGATTGGAGAGGCCCCGCAAACTTTAACAAAATCGTCTTCATTTTATTCCGCCTTTTCTGGCACTAAGCCATCCATTGCATCGTAAAATTTATTCAACAGTACCCTCAAGTCGGACTCTGCTTCGCCAACATCACAATTGTCCACATCATAGCCTGTAACATAGAGTGTGAATTCCGGACGACGAACGAATTTTTCGACATTCTTAAACTCTTCAAAGAGTTTTTCTATGGATTTTGCAACGTATCCTTCGGAGGATTTTACAGGCTCTTCAAAAGCACTTACAAGATTGACGGGTCTGTCGTTACGGACCGTAACGACGATTGCTTGCGGTAAAGTTTGGTTCGCAAAAGTATTAGATTTTCCTGTCGGCATCGAATTGGCAAAAGCCTCGATAAAAAGCTTTAATGTGTTGAGTGTCTGCTCTTTATCATCAAGCTGGCGATAAAGCTCATGAACAGCAACATTAGCATATCGATACATTGCAGATGAATTAAACTCAATAGTTCCAAGCATGCCTGCTCCAGCGTTGTCTTCAGGAGATAAATCGTCGATTGCTGTAAAAAAGTCAAATTCCGTCTGCACAGCATGAGTAGAAATGGCATGTGCCACTTGAGCGGAAGCATCCTCGTTTAATGATGGATCATCTGCGACCATTCTTCCGAACAGCGCAATATCCACAGCGGGGTTATCGTTTAGAATAGCTTGCAAAATCTTTTTATCCTCAACTCCGTCCAAGGCAGCTTTTGCCAATGCTTTTGCCTGCACATTTCCAATAAAAAACAAAGCTCTCGCTCTTCCGTCTTTGGTTGTGATGCCAGCTGCATTAATCACTTTCTCTGCTTGCTGAAAAGCATCTGCTTCCGAAATCCTCGGGTCAAGTTTCAATATTTTGTTAGCGACATATTGAACGACATTTAACGTTCGCACACCAACGTTGCTTTGCGCTCCATTCTCATTAAAATAATCACGCATAGCTTTTTTCCATGCTTGAGAACTGACACGCGCACGTCTTGCGCCACCGTATTGAGCGGTTTTAGGACTCCCAGTATCATCTCGATTAACATTCGACGGTGGTATGGTTTGAATGACGTGGATGTCTAAAAATAAATGATTATTGTTGGTCACTTTCTACTCCTCCTTTAGGATATATGCGATAATAGGCTCTCGCCCAGCTCAGACGTATGTTTTCATCTTTTCCCACAAGAAATTTATAAAGATCCTGCGCTAATTTCCCAAAATCGATGTTTGTTTCTCCAAACATTTTGGATTTAAGCAACTTGAGCATTTGGCGCAAGTGATGAATGAGCTCATCATAGGTTGTAGCTGTAATAAGTGCATTAAATCTTCTGTCTATTGCGGCAGTACTGTCGCCGACTCGTAAAGCGCTTAAAGAATAGCCAATGTTTTTAGAGCCCTTTTCTTGGCCATTTTCGCGAGCAGGAGCTTGCTTCCCCTGTCGATACATGGCATAGAGTTGAAGTGTCGTCAATATGGCAATTTCTTTTTTAGAAGCCGATTGACCTCGGCTCAAAAATTCTTTGGGTAAATTCTCAAACATGAACGGCCAAATTGCCACTGATTGACTTAAAGGCCTTCCAATGGAATTTCGAAGATTGGCTAATATTGCTTTTCCTGACGAGGTTTCTAGGGACTGGTCGAGTTTGTGAACCATGCGATTTGTCACTGAATAAACAGCATTCGGGTTAGTTTTCGTCACTTCCACGTGCTTCCTCCTTTACTTTAGTTGTTGATTTAAAGAATAAATAAAACTGTTATAGATTGTAGCAATGTTTTTCGTTTTACCTTCATCGACAATACCCGTGTAATCTCTGGGGCCGGCATTTTTAACGAACTGCTCTGCCTGACGTAAAACAATAGTTTTCAGCGTCTTACTCCATTCGAAAATTCGGTTGTCCTTGGAATCGCTGGGCCGTAGTTCAGATAGCCAACGGCTAAAGGGTGCGTTGATTTGAAAGTATAATTTTTCTACCTCCTCATCCACAAATGATTTTGAATCTATATTGCGTATCTTTTTGATTTCCATAAGAAACCTTCGACGATAGGTGGATTTTATAATCTCTTTTGTTTCTTCCACAGCATCACTAATGCGCGGTACCCAGCCGCTCTCCTTGATATCAGTTAAGATCAGATCGTTGATACTTAGCTGATCCGTTGCCTCATCAACCGGAACCCAAGAAGTCGCATTACCGTCATCTTTCATGCTGATAGCGCACAACGTCAAATCGTAATCGCCAATCAAAGAAGCAATATCATTCATCCAATCAATAATGCCAGGTTGACGCTGTTGGCTCACGTACGAGCTTGGCAATGAAAGCAAGCCGAATGAACGCCAAATAGATTGATTCACTTGGTGCTTTCTTGGAGTAAAAGTGTCTTTATTAGGTCCGCTTTCATTGAATTTCCATATTGTCATTGGCTCGGCAAACTTTTGTCGTACATCAATTTTGGATAATTTCACCACCTCTATTGTGGTTAATGGGCTTTTCCCATCAAATTCCGGATCTACATAAATTGCCCTTCCCCAGTTAGTATACAATTCTGATAAGTTATCAGGCTGCCTTCCTTTTATCGAGTTATCAATAATCTCTTTTCCGGAAAACTCCCAGCATGGCCGTTGCTGTTTTTTAATTGTTTCGTCGTCGGGATACACCAAAATCGTATTTAGAAGCAAAGTCTCAAATAGATTCCTCCCTTCAAAAAAAAGGCCTCCTAAACTATACAGCCATCCAAAAGATTTTTCATTTTTATTTTCGGTAAAATCGGCCTTGTCTGAAGTGTTAGAATATCCTTGGTAAGTTATGAGCCACCTTGTAAGCTCGGTTTCAGTTATTATATTTTTACCATCATTATACTTTGGAGAAAAAAGAACGACTTTATTGCTCTCGGTGATCAACCCATTTATTTTCTTTGCTTCAATTTTAGTAGGCGGCCTATTTTGTTTTCCAAGAACAGTTATATTTCGGGAGTATAGATCATTTTTCGTCACTTGGAAAAATGGATACTCCTCATCCAGCAAATAAAAACGGTCGCGCCACTTTTCTAAATATTCGTTTATAATTTCCGGGAATTGTCCTGCCAACCACAAATCCTTCCAAGTTTGATATAGGGCATCCGTATAATCTTCCAAGTCTTCCTCATCTTCAATGGAAGATGTAGGTTTATACTGCTCATCCAAATCAAAAAATATATAGGGCTCGCCGTGGGCATCAAAACGGGAAAAAACTGTATGCAAAATAGCAAGCAAAACGCGTAAAACCGCAAAGTCTTGCGCTTTGGTATCGCCTGCAATGCACTTATAAATATGTGCGTTCTCAAATAGTGACTTTAAGGAGATCTCTTCGGTTTGTCCCATTTCATCCACAACAACCGATATCCAAGGTTCATCAATGAGATTAAATCGGCCCATTTTCCACCTCTTCATATGTCAGTCCAAAATGTTTATCATATCTTAGTATATATCCGTTTAGCTTAAAACGATAGTCTTTATCAAAAAGAATTCCGAGAGAACCTTTGAGCCAAGGCTGTGATTGCCATTCTCTCAGGCAACGAAGATTGTATCCTTCCAATTCTTGTATGGTGCGATCGATTCGCCAATGTGCACTTAGGACATAGGGAAGCCTTAGAGTATGTTGAGCAATTTTTTTAGCAATCGCACCGTCGCCAATCTGGTTGGAAATATCTCGGTTGGTTCCAATCAATCCATAACCGGTTCCCAACTGTTTGAGCGCAATAATTTCAATGGTTTCTTGTGCGTCGCGCACTTGTGCATAGGCTTTTTCTTCGCTTTCGTTGGGGTTACTGTTTTTGAGCCACCCAACTAGAGAACCGCGATTTCTTCGTCTCGGTTCTCTCAAAGGGTCATCGATACGATATGTTTTTGCCTTTTGTTCTTTTTTCGCAAGTAATATCTTGTACTCCGTTTCCATTCTTGCATAACGTGGTTGTATCGCTTCAGAAAATTTCAGTTCTTTTGGGCCATATACCTTTTGGACCAAGGGTGAAATATCTTTTGGGATCGAAAGTTCCTCGGGTAAAAAGGATTGTGTTCGTGCAAGCAGATATCCTCCGTAAACTGCTTCAGATCCGGGTTCGAATTCCAGTGACGAATTGGTACCTAAAACATAGAGTATAGGGTTTTTATGTTTTGGGGGGCGCGCAATGTCATGTCTGTGTAACCTTCCGACGCGTTGAATCAGCAAGTCCATCGGAGCAAGATCGGAAATCAAGACATCAAAGTCGATATCGAGGGATTGTTCAATGACCTGGGTACCGATAATAATCTTTCGATATGGACGCTTGACGCCTCTTCCAATCGTGTGAATGAGTTGAGTTTCTTTCTTGACACGGTCGGTTGCAATAAATCCCGAATGAAGCAATTTTACATTTTCGACACCAAATCTTTCGGAACATGCGACGGCAAAGGTTTGTGCACGCCTGACGGTATTTAAGATAACGCCGATGATTCCACCTTCTTTAAATAAATTTGCGATAAGCGGGGTTGCATCTTCATTTTCATAGCGTACAATTTTAACGGTTTTGTTTTCTATTGGCGCAAACGTGCGGACTTGCTTAATCGCGCTATCATCATTATAGGTGATTAACGGATAGGCATCTGTTTCTAAATCGTCCTCCGGAAAAACGCATTCTCTTTTTTTATAACCTGCTCCGCGCATGTATTGTTTCACCAACTCTAACCGGCGTTCCGCAGGAAGTGTTGCCGACAAGATAACAACAGGCACCCCATAAGCACCCATCCAGCGTACAGCTTGACAGAGATATTGAGTCATATATACATCGTAGGCATGTACTTCATCAATAACAACAATCTTTTTGCTAAAGCCTAAATGTCTTAAAGCAAGATGTTTTTGTTTAAGTGCGACCATTAAAAATTGATCGACCGTTCCGACGACAAAATCATCGAGCGATGCCGTCTTGCGGCCGGAAAACCATTCGTTGACCGTAACGCTGCCGTTTTTGTCATCATCGACATTTATGTTTTGAGCGGAGCTCCTTTTTATAAGTTTGTCAAAATCCGGATTGAGCGCAGCCTTGCCATGTAAAAGGCGAAGACCAAGTTTGTCATTATTGTCCCTACTGACACTTTGAAGCCAAGAATTAATTCTCGGGAAGATACCGTTTGAAGTTGCTTGGGTTGGAAGTCCAAAGAACATACCGCTTCTCCCAGTTTTCAGCGCTAACTGTTCAACAGCAACAAGCGCAGCTTCTGTTTTGCCAAGGCCCATAGGTGCTTCAAGGATGAAAATACCGGGGGTCTCGGTGTTCTCGATGACCTCAGCAAAAACACTTTGCACATTGCGTGGTTCAAAACCAAAACGCTTGGTATAGAGTGTATCAGGCACGCTAAGTTCAGCTTCCCACGGATAAGAAACATCTTTAAACCATTCTAAAAATCCACTCTCGATGCGTGATGTCTGATCGTGCACCGCCGGTAATTCCGGCGGGACAAGCGGAAAATACCTTTCGTTACTGGCGATCCAATCCGCCATAATAATGAGTCCCGATAAAAGCACTTGCCCCGGCTGTTGGATGACCGGAAGCTTACTTGCACATTTAAACCCGCTGACATCCATTGCCCAGTCAAAAATTTTTCGCTGTTCCCTCTTCCACTTCTGATGTGTGGGATGATTTGAATCCTCGATTTGATAATAATTACTGCCATATGCAATTTGATTTTTAATGATGATATCATCATCAACGGGCTTGCCATGATGCGCTCCAATAATAGAGGCAATACCTTCGCTCACGTCGTATTCAGACAGTAAATAATGTCCTGCTAAAGCATGAGGCGATTTCTCCGGATTGGCAAGGCGTAGCAGATGCAGATCGGTAAAACCAGTACTTTCCAGCTTTCCAATGAGCATAGAGTCTAAATCTGGAGAATTTGTAAACCCTGCTTTGATTTGGAATACCGGTGTCGCTTTACCGAGATCATGAAGCGCACCTAGGAGTCCTACCAAGTTAACTGTAATATCTTCATCGATGGTCATATTTTCAGAAGGTAGGCTTAAGGATGCAATGATACACTGACGTTGTCCTTTACTCAACCAATGCGTCCAAAGCAAACATGCAATTTGACGCGTATCTTCCAAATGTTGAGCCAATGAAAGCCATTCAAATTTTCCTTTATAATCCTTCTTTTTAGCCCAAAAAGCGGGGTTTATAGTTTCCATACACTTACTCTATTTCTTTTATTGCGCAGAAGTAAACTTCTTCGCTTCTCAATCTCAAGATATTTATTTTGTGCCGGTCTTTTCTTATCCTTAACTTTCCCTCAATCGCCGCTGGCTTTGAAATTATAGACCGGAGTCAGGCGGTGCAAGATCTCCACCGTCTGATCCAGATGCTCCTGCAGGCTCTCTAGGGATTTATAGGCCATTGGCGCTTCATCGAGGGTGTCGCGCCGAATGGATGTGGAGTAGATTCCCGTCATACTTTCCCGGAAATCTTTCAGCGACAGCACCCGCTTGGCCTCATTGCGCGACATGATCCGGCCGGCGCCGTGTGGGGCGGAGAAGTTCCAGTCCGGATTTCCTTTTCCCACACAAAGCAGGGAACCATCGCGCATATTAAGCGGAATCAGAACCATCTCGCCGGCACGGGCCGATATGGCGCCTTTGCGCAGGATCATCGCTTCTAGGTCGATATAATTGTGGACGGTTGTGAACCGTGTTCCGAGCTTCCAATCCATTCCCGCGATGATGATCTCGGCCATAGCTTTCCGGTTCTGGACGGCATAATCTTGCATAATTTTCATATCGTGGAGATAGTCTTTGAAAGGCTTACCCTCGAGATAGGCCAGATCTCGATCCATGTGGGGCTGTAGCGTGGCTGCCAGCCTTTGGTAATGCAGTGCTACCTGCAGTCCCAGATGTCGCGATCCGGAGTGGACGACAAGATACAGCGTACCATCTTGATCCTTGTTGACCTCGATAAAGTGATTGCCGCCGCCCAAGGTACCAAGCGAGAGGCGGGCACGCTCCAGTTTCAGCCTTTTGTCGTTGCGGCCACCTTCACGGCAACGCAGATCATCGATCCGCGTCCGATCCAGAAATACGTGCGGTTGGCGGCGGATCTCGTAGCCGGAGGGGATGCGGGAACGAATCAGGCCATCGAGCCGCGGCAGATTGAGATCTGCCTCTTTGAGCTCAACCAATTCGGTTGTCAGCATACCGCACCCGATGTCGACGCCGACCAGATTTGGTACCACTTTGTCGGTGATCGTCATGGTAGTACCGATCGTACTGCCCGCACCGGCGTGCACATCCGGCATAATCCGAATCTTGCTTCCCGCCACAAACGGCTGGTTTACCAGATTTTGGATCTGGGCTCGCGCGGTCTCTTCCAGTTCACTTGTGAAGACCTTGGCTTGGTTGTATTGACCTTTAATCACCAGCAAATCAAAACACCATCCCTGCTTCCTGCTACTACTATTATATAGAAAGAGCGAGACATGGCAAAACAACGAGGATTCTTTTAACAAATTTCCGGTCGAGTAAAAATTTCCAACCGGCCTTTCTCCATGTCTATGACCGCAAGCTGGCAGGTAGACATGACCAGAGCCTGACCGGTCAGATCACCGGCCAGCATTGATATTTCCGGATTATGACCTACCAAGAGGAGATGATCTAATTCGGCCTCCAGAATAAGGTTTTTGAGAATGGAGGTCGATGAAGCATAGATCTCATCCCTGTATTCAATTTTTCCCAAGTAAGCATAAAGCGCCAGAAGGAGCTCCAAGGTCTGCCTGGCCCTCAGCGCACCGGAACAAAGCATTCCATCTATTTTAAAGGCGTTTTCTTGGAAAAACCTGCCCATGGCCTTGGCTTGGCTTCTTCCAAGGACATCTAGGGGTCGGTCATAATCTCTGAGGACAGAGTTGTCCCAGCCGCTCTTGGCATGCCTTAACAAGTACAACTTTTTCATCGAATCACCACGTTTTAATGTTGGTTAATGTTTCTTCTACCGATCAATCATCTTGGAGACCTGTTTATGATACAATAAATTGCGAGATTTTAAATTTATTATTGGCACGGGGGAAAAATTAATGAAAAAGATATTATTTTATGCAATGAGAGAAGAAAAAATGTGTTTTGTCCATGTGCTCTTAAATGCACTGGAACTGCACGAGGCAGGTCACGAGATAAAAATCATATTCGAGGGTATGTCGGTAAAGTTGCCGTCTGTCTTGGCAAAAGCCGCTGATCCCTTATACCAAAAAGCTCTGGACAACAACATAATAGTCGGTGTTTGCCGTGTTTGCTCAAACATGATGGGCGTCCTCGAAGAAAATGAAAAATTAGGCCTGGAGCTTCTGGCCGATATGAAAGGCCACGCAGGCATGAAAAACTATATCGAAAACGGCTATGAAGTGATTATGAGCTAAGATTTACCGGAGCCGCCAATCCTTTTTCCTGATTGCTATCAATCGCTTTTCAAATGCTTTGTTTTTGCGGCTACCAATTGCTCTGCAACAGAGTAATTATCCTGAGTGCAGAACAACGCAATCTGCTCCAGCCATCCGCTCCGAAGGAGGATTGTACGGCTTTTCGGCTTGTATTTCACCTTCGTGACACGGTTCCACCTGAGAGAGGTCTCCTGCCTTGACTGCGCCAACATCCCGGCTCCGCTGACGGCAAAGCTCCCGGTAAGCAACCCCAACATGACGGTCAGGCCATTGACGATGCGATTTTTCTTTGCCTGTTTTGCCTGCGTTCGGCAAATCACGCCCTTGCCGTCCAGCACAAACTCGACCTCATACTTGCCCCGATAGATCACCATGATGAGAAGCCACGCGAAAAAGAACAACGCGGCGATGAGCGCCAGCCCATAAAGCGTATAGACGCTTTTCCCCGATGTAAGCCCGATGACAAGCACAAGAAAGCCGAATGGGATGCCGATCACGATTCCCAGCTGTTTCAAGATCACCGGATTTTTAAAGATGGGAACGCTGATGCACCAATTCATCCTTTTAATCGTATCTATTTCGCTGCTCAACAGAACATCCCCCCTGCTTTGGAGCCTCACGTATTCACAAATCCTGTTTTACCATTCAAATCTTTCATCACTTTTCGTAACTATCCTATAGATACTATCAACTACACTTTCGGTACATAGATCGGCACACACACTATCCTACATCCTTGCTCTTCTGATACATGGCAATAATCTCATCCAGCAAATCTTTAAGTTCATATTTAACGATTTCAAATCCGGATGGGAACGCATTGTTGCCGTAGGCACCGATGCTTTTGCCGTCTTCGAATTCGATGACTATGTTGAACATATACCCGTCTCTGACATTTCTGTTTGTTTTATCGAAGCCGTCCCAAGATTGGATGTCACGGGCATCATAAATTTCCACAGCTCTGCCGTAAAAAGTTTTGATGGCATCCCTGTACTCTTCTGTGTCCCAGACCAATTCTGTGGATCCATCCGGATTCTCAGGGTCGAAAAATTCCGCCCTGAGGACGTATTTGTCATCATATCTATCAATTGTAAGGCCGTAGATATCGGGTTTAGCCATGCCGCTGTGCCAATAAGCAAATCGGACGATGCCGGAAAGCGAGGCAACATCTTGACCCGGAAATTCCGTCAAAAAGAGTTTGAGCACATCCCGCATCCAATCACTGCCGGGGCTGGCATTCTTATGAAAGTAAATCGATTCGTCGGATTCGTATTTGCAGAGAAAACTGGTCGGTTCATCAGGCAATCCGGCGGTCACGCTGTATTCGCCGTTCCATTTCGCCAGACCGTGTTTATCGATGATCTTCTGCAGGTTTACCAAAAACTCAGGACCGACAGTCATTTTATCATCATCTCTTGTGCCCTTGGTGATTTCTACACTTCCGTCATCCATTCTTTGGGCATTGAAATGATCCATTCCGCGGTCATAAACGAAGTATGTGTCAAAAAGTGTTATGTCCTTTGATTTTATCTCCTTGGGGGCATTTTTATCCGACCTGTCGGTGTGCTTGCCGGGCATATTCTCGTCGTCGTGGTCAACCTCTCCATTTTGGGATGAAAACATACAAGATGTTAAAAGAACCATCATGGTCACCACGAGGACAAAATAGTACAACTTCATGGCAAACTCCTTCTCTTTCCCGATCTTCAGCCTGTGAAATCTCCGACATTTTTGTATGAGTTGCAACTTATTATAGGAATATTATACAACAATTCTGCGTTCTGTTTCTGAGGACATTCTCTCGCGGAACATGATTGTGGCGGGCGGACAGAAAAATGACCACTTCCCTACACATTTCCACCATTTGAATAATCAAAACAGATGGGGTGCTTCTGAAAGGAAGTGGTGCAACAAACGTGATCCAAAACGCATGACCGGTTCCGCATGGGTGTCGGAACTGGCCGAGCGTTAGCCTTTAGTTAATTGGTGTCGGGACGAAGCGGTCCGGCAAGTTCTTCCATGAAGAAAAGTTTGCCCGGCAGTGTGGGGATGAAGCTGGATGTAATATGGATGTCGGGGCCGTAGCGCAATGTCATCCAGAAACTCATGCCCTGCCACTGCATTCCGCGGGACAGCACGCCATCGGCGCCACCGATAATGTAGTCCGAGTTGAATATAATAGCGGGGCCCACGGTGTTGGCATAACAGGGAATCAGCGGCCAACTGGAGCGAAAGCTGGTGATGGCATTTTGCTCGATTGTGAGAGGATGCAGATTAGCACCGATACGATAAGCCGCGTTCAGCCACTCCTGCCGCGAGTTATAATCCAACGCAAAATGCGGCTCCCAGAACGCGATATGGCACGCCCGGCCGATGCCGAAAATCAGTACTTGCTTCGCGCCACGCGCCTTGAGTTCTGTAATTTTTTCAGGATACAGCGGAAGATTCTCGCGGGTTGCGAAGTTGCGCTGTGCTTCCGGCACCGTTAACTCGCCCAGCGGCCCATACAGGGCGTTGACCATTGCATTCTGAAATGCAGCGGGGTCACTTGCGGGCACGGTGTTGCCCTCTGCGTCGCTCCACTCGTCCATATTGAAGCCGTGCACATGCCCACAGTCCACGTTCCATTCCTTGAGGAAGTACACAACCCATTTGTACATGCCCATCGGTCCGACCGGCAGAATCAGAATCAGCTCCCGGCCTTCCTCCTTGGCAAGACGAATCTGCATGGCAATCTCGTGTCCCATATAGACACCAAACTCCTCAAGATTGGTGCAGCAGATCGGCCGAAAGTCCTTGTTCCAGAACGGCTGCGGGTCAAAAACAGACTCCGGTGGATTCGAGACGCATTCCTTGATGCGACGGATGTCCCAGCCCTTTGGCAAAAACTTCTCAAAGTTGGAGCCGGTTAACGTTGTTGTCATATCCATTGTTCGTTCCTCCTTGAAATTAAATATCGCTGTTTGTTATTGTTGCTACGGCAGCAATCGTTTCGGCACAAGCCGCAAATAATTCCGGTTCAACCGGAAGCCCTCGGCATAAGCAACACCGCACTGGTACCCGCGCACCTTCGAGCAGGTACGTACAAGATCCAAAAAGTCCACGCCGTCATGTTCTTTCATCCAGCTCAGCTGTGATTGATGACAGGACAATGCCTCCAGCTTCAGTTCGATCGTATCGGATATATCCACATACTCAGTTGGCAAAAAACCTACGCCCGCCAACGTATCCATGTGGAAAATCGGACAGACGCCGGCTGCGGGCCCCTGCATCGATCGGTCGAAATGAGGACAGCTCGCCGCGAAAGAAGCGCGAAAAGTCGCATAATACGTTTGCATATGGTCGTTCATGTAGTCGTTTTCGCTATGGGTGATCATCACATCCGGGCGAAACTCACGAATCAGCTTTGCGAGTTTTTGAACAAGCTCGTCGTTTTCCGCGCTGATATACAGGTCGTTCGCGTCGATGGAATGGTGTGTGGCGCCGATTACTTTCGCCGCCGCGGCCGCCTCTCGAAAACGTATGTTCCGTAGTTCATCCGGAAAAATCTCCTCATGCCCCAGATTCCCGTTTGCCACATGGCAGACCACAACCTCATGCCCCTGCTTGCAATACTTTGCCAACGTGCCGTAACAACCGATTTCCAAATCGTCCGGATGACACCCGATTGCCAAAATTCTCATTTTTATCTCCTGTCATTGAACTTTTTTGTTTGCAGCCGTCTACAGGCTCACGATGATGCCTTCTTCGCCGGATCGGTACGCGGCTTCGATAACTCTTTGAACATAGATCGCGTCCTCAGCGGGTGCGGCTAGTGGCTTGCCGTTCAGGATGGAATCGGAAAAGCTCTTGATTTCACGTGTATAGAAATTACCATATTCCATTTTCAGCAAATCGCCCTGAGGCTTTTCATCGTCCTGTTGTGCGTTATAATCGCCGGCGTCACCGATAAACAGCGCATTCACGGTGCCGGTATCCTCCTGGCCGATGACATTGTCTCCCAGCAGTCTGCCGCGGGTTCCGAAAAATTCCAGCCGCCACTTCGAAGCGGCGTCGGGAATGTTGAAATTGCTCTGCACAACACATTGTGCGCCGTTTGCAAGACGAAGCAGCAGCGTCGAAGCGTCCTCCACCTCGTAGTCGAACGTCTGGTTGTCGTTGAACGCTGCCACCTGCAGAACCTTGCTCTCCGTGATGTACTGCATCAAATCAATACAGTGCACGCCCATGTCCATGAGCGCGCCGCCGCCTGCCAAGGCCTTTTTTTGCCGCCATGCGTTCTCCATTTCGGGATACCAACATGTGAATTGCGCGTACGCACTGACCACATTTCCGATTTTCCCCCTAGAAACAGCTCGCTTCATCGCCTGTACACCTGAACCGAAGCGCATCGCAAATCCTACTGCTATCTGCACATTTTTTCCCTTGCAGTATGAAACCACCGCCTCTGCCTCTTCGGCGGTCATGGCCAGGGGCTTTTCAATCAGGATGTGTTTTCCGGCGTCCGCCGCCAGACGCGCCTGCGCCGCATGGGCCCACACCGGAGAGGCGATGTAAACCGCGTCCACCTCCGGGTCGGCCAGCAACTCTTCCACGGAGATGTATGCGCGCTTTGCATTGTATTTTTCTCGAATACGCTCCGCCATTTGCTTTTCTATCTCCATAACCGCAACAAGTTCCGCGTTTTCCGCCAGCAGCATTCCGGGAATCGTCCGCCGATCCGCGATGCCTCCTGCCGCGATCACACCCCATCTGAGTTTATCCATAAACAACATTTCCTTTCATTTGTCGACCACAGGTTAACCTTTTATTGCGCCGGCCATCATGCCTTCTATCAAATATCTTGAGCAGAATATATACACAATGATGACCGGAACGCATGCCACCGTTAACGCAGAAAACACAAGATTCCAGTTGGTTAGATACTGGCCGAAAAAAAGCGTCACTGTCTGCATCAGCGTGCGTCTTTCCTTTGTGCTGATAAAGATCAGCGGGTAAAACACATCATTCCAGATCGGTACGAAATTATAGACAACCGTCGTCGCCACCGCCGGCTTGATCAACGGAACAATGACCTTCCAAAGCACCTGCCAGGTATTCGCGCCATCGATATACGCCGTCTCCTCCATGGAGACAGGTATCATCTGAATAAAACCGGTCAGAATAAACATCGTAAACGGGATATTCTGCGCAACATATATGAATATCAGGCCCCAAAGACTGTCAATAAGCCCAAGCTTGTACAGCAAATCATTAAGGGAAAGCAGGCCGAGACGGAGGGGTATCATCATCCCCGCCAGAAAGAAAAAGTAGAGAAAATCCGATATCTTGGTCTTGTAGCGACTTATCACATAGGCAAGCAAAATGGACACCACAAGCAGGATGATGCTTGAAACCAGCGACACAAAAAGACTGTTCGCAAAAAACAGGCCAAAGTTTTCTTTCTGGAAAAGGGTAACAAAACCCGCAACTATCGGCTCCCGCGGCAGGCCCACAGGATTTTGCATAATCTCAAGATTGGCTTTGAACGAGGTGATAATCATGAGAATGATCGGGTACATCGTGTACAGACTATAGAGAGTCAGTACAAGATATACAACCGCAAATTTTATATTTATTTTTCTCTTCATCACATTAACTTCCTTTACAGGTCGCTTTCACGTTTGCTCATTTTAAACCAAGCAGCAACCGCAATGCCGATTATGGCGAACATGCATGTCGCGATTGCCGCGCCGACGCCCATGTCCGGCGGCATTCCCAGTCTCGATCCAAAGCAGGTACGATAGAAGAAGGTACCCAAAATATCTGTTGAGTAACCGGGCGCGCCGGTACTTCCGGTCATGGCGTAAACAATCTCAAACGCACTGAAGTTACCGACAAAGACAATGACCGAAATAATAAACATGACCGGCATGATCAATGGCAGCGTAATCCGAAAGAACTGCCGAGTTACAGAGGCTCCATCGATTTCCGCCGCTTCATATAACTCGCCCGGAACGGCATTCATACCCGCAAGAAACATAACAAAGGGCGTGCCCGTGTACTGCCAGGCATTGGCGATGGCAATGGCGAGCAAAGCGGTTTTCTCATTGCCGAGCCAGGCTAATTTATAAGCGCCCAATCCGAGCAGATCCATGGAATAATTCAGCGAGCCCCAAAGAGGATTGTAAATCAGCGTCCAAATATATCCCACCACAATAATGGACAGTGTGCACGGAAGATAGTAGAGAGAACGAAAGAGCTTTGTTCCCCTAATCCTGCGGATGTTCACCAACGCGGCCAATAGCAAAGCCGTGGCGTTTTGCAAGATGATGGTCTCGACAAAGAAAATGACGTTATTTTTCAGCGCGCCGAAAAACCGAGCCGAATAATTGACATTTCCAAAGAGCTTGGCAAAATTCTCGAAACCTACATACGTTTTAGGACCATAGCCGTTCCAAGAAAATAAGCTTAAACCCAGCGAAGAAATCAACGGGTACAGCATAAACACCGAATATAAAACAAGTGCCGGTAGCACAAAGCCAGCGTACAGCCACTTAGAACGTTTCAAAAAGAGCCCTCCTTACTGGAATGCCGCTATCCGGAATTATTGTTGCGGATTTCGTTGCAGCGGGGGCAAAAGCCCCCGCTGCAGCTAATCGGATATCTCTTTTCGAATTAATCGAAATACCAGCCCATCTGCTCCTGCATATAGGTCGCGCCTGCCTCGGCGGTAAGCCCGTCGGCCACCATGGCACGCACCGTGTTGCCAATCGCGGTGGAGTAATCAGGAGAGCCATCATACATTGTCTCGTAGCCCAACATATGGATCATGGTCTTGCCATTGCTTAAGGCCTGCCATTCCTTTGCGCGCTCGTCTTTGAGCTCAGACGCGGCAGGATTTGGGCTGAAGAAACCCAGCACTCCGTTGGCGTAGGCCTCGCCGCCTTCCTGGCTTGCCAGCCAGTTAACATAGGTCAGCGCTTCTTCCACATATTTGCTGTCCGCATATACTCCGGCGCTGCATGCCGCCGTATAGTTCTGTCCTACGGGCGCTGCGGTCTGGCCCGGGAACGCAAAACAACCCATCTTCAGGTCGGGATTGGTTTCGATGAAACCCTGCAGCTCAAAGGAGCCGGACATGTACATCGCTGCATTACCCGTGATAAAGAGGCTCTGACAATCTTCGTAGGTCAAACCTTCAAAAAAATCGGGATAGTAGGGAGACAAATCCAAGAAGGTCTGCAGCATCTGCACATATTTCGAATCGGTAAAATTAATCTTCTTGTCATACAACTGCTTGACCCAGTCGTTGGAGCCGATGACCGACATTAAAATGGAGGAGGTCACTTCCTCGCTGACATACCAATCATCCGCGATTCCACATGCGATCGGAAGATAATTCTTATCTTTGATGGTTTTGCAGATATCGATCAAGTCCTGCACGGTAGTGGGTAACTTGTTAATACCGCAGGCTTCAAAGATGTCCTTGTTGTACCAAACGCCTTCCATGGTCATGCCGGTTCCAACAGCAAAATATTTTCCGTCTGATGCCCAGGCATCAATCCCGGCATCGATCTGGGCCTGTAGGTTGGGAACATTTTGCGTGTTCAGCTCAAGAATTTTTCCGCCGCTGAATACCGTACGCCCTCCACCATAGGAACGCATCATAATGACATCCGTCGCTGTTCCGTTGGCAAGCGCGGTCTGCAAATAGGTATCGTACTCGGTCGCCAGGATTGGCTCATAGATAACCTCGATATTGGGATGCTCCGCCGTGAAGAGTTCGTTCATTTTTGTAATAGCCGCCTGATCCTCGGTGCGCCAGCCACTGTACTTGATGACCACCTTTTTGCCGGTATCACCTGCCGTTGTTTGGGGTGGAGGTGCTTTCGTACCTGATGTTGTGGTGGGTGCGCAGGCCACCATAGGCAACACCAGTAACAAAGCAAGCAACACTGCCAGAAATTTCTTCATTGTTTTTTCCTCCCTTTTTGCTTTTTCTCATTGAAATCTGTTACATATGTGCCGGTAAATGTTTCGGCGCTGACCGCTGTCAGCGCCGAACGGTGAAATCTTATTGAACATTGAATTCTTTTTCCGCAGCAGTAAATGCATTATCCAGCGCGGAGATCAGTTTGTCGGCATCTTCAAATGTAAAGGTGAGCGCCGGACAGAACACGACAATATCGCAGCCACGATAACAATTGTTGCGAATAATCGCCTGTTCTTTCTCATAGCAGTACCGGTTGATGAAAGCCCCCACGGTACCGGGCTTTTCGAACGGAACGAACTCACCCTTTTTCGCGGTCAGCTCAAGTGAATACATCATGCCCATGCCCTGTGTGCGCAGGAAGATAGGATGCTTTTCCATGAGCTTGTCCAGTCCCTTGTAGATATACGCGCTAAGCTCCCTGCCACGTGCAATCAAATCGTGTTTCTCGATGTAATCAATGGTGGCGATGGCCGCGCGACAAGCAACGTTATGGCCACCGAAAGTAGAGCCGCTGCGGAACTCACTTTTACCGGTGCGGAACTTGTCATAAATTTTCTGTTGCATCATGCAGACACCCAGCGGAATGTAGCCATTGGTCAGCGCCTTGGAAAGAGTGAGGAAATCCGGACTGACGTTATAATGATCCGCCACAAACCACTCACCGCTTTTCCCGAAGCCGCTCTGAATCTCGTCGAAGATCAGCAGGATGCCGTACTTGTCGCACAACTCGCGGATGCCGGTCATGTACGCCTGCGGCGCAACCGGATAACCGCTGTTCGAACCGGGTAGCGGATCCATGATGAATGCGGAAATCGTCTTCGGGTCATTGTCGATAATCAGCTGCTCCGTTGCTTTCAGACACGCAAGGCCGCAGGTCGAGCTGTCGTTATACCCGAAATCGCAATGATTGCAGTCGGCGGGCGGCGCTTGCAGCATGCCGGGATTCCAAATGGGCTCATATTTTTCCTTGAACCAGGGCAGGCCGGTGGCGGCGGTCACCGCCACGGTGGTCCCGTGATAGGAACCGGCACGGTGAATGAGCTTGTAGCGCTCCGGCTCACCACACTCCACATGGTATGCGCGGGCGGCCTTGATAGCGGTCTCATTGGCTTCCGAACCGCTGTTAACGTAGAAGTAAGATGTCAGCCCCTTAGGCGATATTTTGGCCAGTTTTTGGGACAATTCCACCATGGGCAGGCAATAATGGTCGCCAAAGTTCGGAAAGAAGTCCAACACCTTGATCTGTTCACAAATCGCATCAATGATATCCATGTTGTTATGGCCGCAAATGGTCGTCAGTATGGATGCGAAGCTGTCCAGATACCGCCTGCCCTCTATGTCGTAGACGTAGTTCCCCTCAGATTTGACATAAACCTTCGGGCCTTCGTCCAGATCCGCATTGCTCATGTAATGCGGGCAAATATGATCCGCCGCGTATTTTTTGATTGCTGAAATCTCTTCAGCAGTGTACGAAAAGACTCCCATCTTTACTGTCCCTCCAAATTTCAAATGATAATACTATTAGACGGCCGGTCGCTTACAGAATCCCCAAGCGGGATTCGATGTAGCTGATGCTGTCAAGCACCCATCCGGAAAAGCATGCCGCATGGTCTACGTAGATGAGCAGAATATCGGGCTCATCGTCAAACCAGAAGCCGCCCGCATATTTGCCATCCTTGTCGGCGATCTTCACCTGCTCCCGCACCACAAAATCGATGAACTGTGTCGCCGCGTCGATGCCACGCTCATCACCCGTGAAAGAATAATACATCGCAGCACCCAACGCAGCCTTGCCGCTGCCCCAGTATTGCCACACATCCTCACGGCAGGTGTACAGGAAATCAAGCCAGCGCTTTATGGAGTCAAGGTATTTTTCATCCTTTGTCACCTGGTACATCCGGCCAAGCAGAATCATTGAAAAACCAATTTCCCAGTAGCACTGTTTAAGTTTCGTGTTATCGATAAACTCTCCGCCGTCCTTTTCCAGCGCCAGTTTTCCGTCGTCTGTCGTCATAAAATAATACTTATTGCTGTCCGGCTGCTGTTCCTGCACGCTGATGCACCAGTCCGCACAGCGCCGGGCAAGTTCGATGTCGTTGAAATACAGCGCCGTTACACCGACCCAGCCTGTCGTCATGGCACGGCAAAGTGGCATCGCGCGCTGCAGCGGGAAACCGCCGCAAGGGCGCTCGCAGGTCTTGATAAACTGATAGATCGGGTAAGAAACGTCGAATCTGCCGAGGCGATGCGCGCCCTGACAGGTCCAGCTGTGCTTGTACAGGTCGACATTATTCACCGTATCGTTGGGATCATCCGTCAGGATCAGCGAACCGTCCGGGCGGAGACGCGTGTCACGAATCCAGGTCAACAGTCGATGTGCTTCCTCATTGTTTCCCACCAGATTCCAGGAGTAGGCTTGCTTATGGTACGCATCCGATACATACCCGTCCCAGATATAGCTACCATCTTCCCCCAGAAATCCGAGTTGAAAATCCACCGCTTTTCGGATTGCCTGTTTCCCAGCCTCAAATTTGCATTTCAGCTCTGCTCTGTTCATCATGCTTCCTCCTTCGGCTTTCTATATTTTGTTGTGCGGCTTGAAAGTTAATTATTACGACCTCTGGAATTATTCTGTCATGTTCGGCCCGCCGTGTCAATACATATGCAATTTTTTCCAGTGACTTTTTATTTGATTTTTGCCTTTTAACGGCTAAGAATGCGTTAATTCTCTAAAAATCAAGCAAGATTCGACCGCCGCGCGCCCTTGTGCGGCAAGATGTTTTTTAAAGAGAAAAGATGTGTTATAATCCCGTCTTTGACAGTTTAGAGGAAGAGAAACGCCCAATGTCCTTGAAATGTAAGGCTTTCGGGCGTTTTTAATGTTTAGAATTTTGAGTATATACGTTATATTTTAGTCGATTTTATGACT